>JAAYMG010000315.1 GCA_012521525.1 Clostridiales bacterium
AACGCAGCGGAGTTCCCTCCGGCGAAGAGTGGTTCGACGAGGTCAAAAAATACGAAGCCGACGTTTTGCCCAGGAGATAAACACGGTAACCCGCAGTCTGAAAGACGATTTTTATGTCCCGGACCCCCTCCGTGGCAGACGAACCGTCATACTGTTACCCTATTTTGTCGGGAGGGATTTAAATGAGATTTTTGAAAGTCCCCGCTGCGAATGCTGAAATCGAAGTGTCAAGAATAGTGCTCGGCACCACATATTTCGGCACCAAAATTCCTGAAGATAAGTCCTATGCTATAATTGACAGGTATGCCGAACTTGGGGGAAATACGATTGATACGGCTCGCGTATACGGCGACTGGGAAGACAACGGCAACGCCGCAAGCGAACGGGTATGCGGCAACTGGTTACGCGGCCTGGGTAAGGATCGCAGCAAATTTATACTAGCCACCAAGGGAGGGCATTACAGGATAAGATCACGTAACGTCTCCCGGGTGAATCCGGAAGACATCAAGACCGATATCGAACTGAGCCTTGAAAATCTGAATACCCATATAGACATTTACTTCCTTCATCGTGACAACCCCCAGATGCCGGTTGAGAACATCATGCCTGTTTTCGATGAATACATCAGGTCCGGTGATATCCGTGCGATTGGAGCTTCAAACTGGAAGCGCGAGAGGATCGACGAGGCAAACCGGTTTTGCCGTGAGAACGGACTGCTGCCATTTACGGTCTCGGAAATCCAGTGGAGCCTTGCCAGACTGGATGAAGCAAACCTGGCCCTCGCTTTCGGAGGAGACCCCACTCTTTGCGGCATGGAAGCGGGAGAATACGAAAAATACACCGCCGGCGATCTGCCGGTATTCTGCTTCACCTCCATCGCGTGGGGATTTTTCGGCAAATATATCTCGGGAAAGGGCACCATGTCCAGCGAATCGATCAGGAAAGCCTGCGAGACACCGGAAAATTTCCGCCGCATGGAAATCGTCCGCCGCTGGAGCGAAAAAACGGGTCTGAGCCCGATAACGCTCTCCGTCGCTTACCTTACGGGCCACCGCATTCCTGCGGCGGCGCTGGTCGGCTGCAGCCGTGCGGAGCAGCTCGATGAGTTGATGGCGGCACCCGATTATATCCCAGACCCCGAATTCTATCATGAAATAGCAGCAGGCTCATAAGCAGGCAAATACGCCTGGCTTCAGCAAAACGCTTTGCCAACTATGATAAACTCCTTAATGGACAACAGTGAATTTTCACTGTATCTCATTAAGTGGGCATATCACAGCCGGCAAAGCGTTTATGTTTATCAACACATCGGCAAGCGCCAGCGCATCCGCAAAATAAGATTTCAAAAACCGAGGGGATCAAGCTGTCAAGCCCGATAAATACGCTCTCAGATAGCCGATGCTTTCGGGTCTTGTCGCCCAGGATGTTACGAATCTGATACATGTGTTGCGCTCGTCTATACGGGCGATTTCCTGGCATCCGAATTGGCTCATGAGCTTTCTGGCGAGCCCGTCGGGCAATATGGGGAACACCTGGTTCGTGCACGGCGGAGCATAAAAACCGTACCCTTTCTCACGGAATATATCCGCCACTTCTTTTGCCATCGCATTAGCGTGCTCCGCGAGCTCAAGATACAGCCCGTCCCGCATCAGGACCTCAAACTGCATTCCCATTACGAAGCCCTTAGCCGGCATCGCAGCCCTTTGCTTCATCAGATAGCGGAAATCCTCTTTCAGATCATCCCTGCATATGACAAGGGCTTCCCCAAACAGGGCACCGTTTTTTGTGCCTCCGATATAGAATAAATCGACCAGTCTGGCGAGTTCTTCAATAAAGAGGTCATTTATACTGCTGGTCAGCGCGGCTCCGATCCTGGCCCCGTCCATATAAAGCAAAAGTCCGTTCTTCAGACAGCAGTCCCTGATACTTTTCAACTCCGCTTTTGTGTATATCGTCCCCAGTTCTGTAGAATTCGATATATACACCATTCCTGGCTTGACCATGTGCTCCCCGACATGTGAATCGACTGCGCTCTGTATCGATTCCGGTGTCAGCTTACCGTCCTTTCCCGCAACAGTCACAACCTTATGTCCTGTGGCTTCGATAGCCCCCGTTTCATGCACGTTGATATGTCCCGTATCTGCGGAGATGACGCACTGATGAGGCCTCAGAAAGGATGAAACGACCAGCAGGTTGGTTTGTGTCCCTCCGGGTATGAAGTGGATATCTGCACTCGGCATGTCTATCCAATCGCGAATCAGCTCCCGCGCTTTTTCGCAGTGCCTGTCCAGTCCGTAACCCGTATTCTGCTCAAAGTTGTATTTGGTCATCAGCTCAAGGATCTTCGGATGGGCCCCTTCGCTGTAATCGTTTGTAAAAGTGTACATTGGATGTCCCCCTAATAGGTGATTTTAGATGAACGGTCATATATGGGTCATGTATGGTAGATATTATAACACCAATTTATAGAATAACAAAGTAAATTGAGCTCGGCTCTTTATTACCTATTAGCTTTTGGGACCTCATTCATCGTTATTATGAATAAGTCAAGCTAATACATAGCCGCAAAATGAAGGATAATATCAGCAAGGGGGATTAAG
>JAAYMG010000316.1 GCA_012521525.1 Clostridiales bacterium
CATAGGGAGCCATGATAATATCACTCGACCTCAAATTCGATCGTCACCTGGGCCGTCTGGTCAGTAGATATGTAAAGAGTTGCTTTACCGGTTTTGCCTATTGTGCGCAGATAGGCTCCGCACATGCCTCCTTCGGCAGTGACAACTGAGGGGCCAACCAGTTCGACCGGTCCTTCAAGGGACAGAGTCACCGGAAGCTGCGCATAGCTTGCAAGGTTGTTATGCTCGTCGAGTATCCTTATACGCACGGCAGCCATATCATAGGTGTTGCCCTCGCGAAGCTTTATCTTGCTGGGGATAGCCTCTATATGCAGCTCTTTGCCCGGTCCGCGAACGCATGAAGCCACTACCCTCCCGTCCTTTTTGGCATCAAACCGCCACAGGATCGCTCTGTCTCCCCAGTTGCTGACATACTTGCCGTACAGTTCAACCGCTTTCTGAAAGTCGATCTTATAACGTTTCATACACCAAAGCATCCTGAGCTTATCGGCCAGCGGGAGATTTGCTATCCCATGTTCCGCTACGGCGACCAGGCATTGCTTGAGTGCCTCAGCCTGACCGGCAGGATACCCTTCCTGCGTTTCCAGAAGATTTCCGATCATGTCATCTATCGGTATCGGCCCATGCTTCAGTCCTGCCCAGCCGTGCGGCTTGAATGTCCTGACGTATTTCCCGTTCTTATACAGGTCAACTTCGTCGGCATTGGTAAAAATATACGTGGTGCCGATTTTCCCTGCAGGGTAATCACCTATATCCATTGGGGATCCGATCTCCAGGACAGGTCTGCCGTCACCCTGGCTTGCGTACAAAGCCGCCGCCAGTTTCGGGTTCCGGAAAGCGTCCATAACACCATGGTAACACACCCTGTCGCCTGATCCGAAATCCTTGTGGGTAGGATAGTCAAACATGCACCATCCGATGCATCCGGCGTGCTCCCCGCTTGCCATTGCCGCGTCAAGGACCCTGCCATGCCGCAGTGCATGCTCCTGGCGCTTTTGCCAGGGATCGAATGACTTCGTGGGGAACATATGCCCGTTATGTTCCGTAACGATCAGCGCCTTGGACATATCCGTCGTTACTTTGCTTTTGGGCTTTACACCGGGGTTGTTCCCGGAATGGGAGAAATCATTGTATGCGTAGACATCCTCCAGCAGGCTGCTCTTTTCAATATAGCGCACTCCCGAAGTCGCACGGTCTGGGTCAAGCTCGCGTGCGATCGCATTTGTACGCCTGTACAGTTCGTCGTCATCCTGGCTTTCGTTTATCCTGACACCCCATAAAATTATGCTTGGGTGGTTGCGATACTGAAGGATCATTTCACGGACATTTTCACAAGCCTGTTCTTTCCATGACTCATCTCCGATATGCTGCCAGCCGGGGATCTCCGTGAACACGAGAAGTCCCCTTCTGTCGCATTCGTCTATAAAGTGCCGGCTTTGAGGATAATGGGAAGTCCTCACGATATTGCACTGCAGTTCTTCTTTCAGGATACGTGCATCTTCACGCTGCAAATGCTCCGGTGCCGCATATCCGATATACGGGTAGTTTTGGTGGCGGTTCAATCCGCGCAGGAAGACGCGCCTGCCGTTCAAATAGAATCCATCCGTCCTGAACTCCGCGGTCCTGATCCCAAACGTTACGATTTTGCTGTCACAAATTCCATTTTCATCGTTCATCAGTGAGACTTGACAGTTGTATAGCTTCGGATTGTCTATATCCCAAGGTTCTGCACCGGGAACGCGTATATCAAACACAGCGTATCCGCTTGTATCAACTGGACCGATTTTCTCGGCAAGACATCTTTCTCCATCAGTAATGCGGACAATTACCTGTCCAGGCCTCCGCTGACTGTTACTCCGCTGACTGTTACCTTTACACTTACACTGTCAAGCGCTGGAGTAGTGATGTATACATCCTCGATATAGCTCTGAGTTCTAACATCCAGCCATACCTCACGGTACAAACCTCCGTATGTCAGGTAATCAATAACAAATCCAAAAGGAGGAACTGAGCTGTTCTCTGTAGTATCAAGCTTCACTGCGACGGTATTATCACCGCCATATTTTACAAGCTCTGTTATCTCCACTCTAAAAGCTGTATAACCGCATCTGTGTGTAATCGTCTCTGTGCCGTTTATGTACACAGTCGCAATGTGTGCGGCGCCGTCGAACTGCAAAAACAACCGCTTGCCCCTATATTCTTCAGGTATGTCAAGCCTTCTGCGATAGCCGCAAATAAGTTCGTAATCTTCCGGTCCGGCATAATGAAGCGGTATTTCCTTAACTGTATGGGGTATGCGTACCTGTTTTGCTTCACCATCACCATTGAGAAACGCTTCAGACCACTCAGATGTAAACTCCCAGTTATTGCACAGGCTTATCATGTTTGTTCCTCCCCTTCATTTGCTATGGCTGGCAGACGCACAGGCAAAAACGCCTGAACACAAAACGTTATTGCAGATAATTGTCTCTACATTCCCTATTTATATAGTATTGATAATATATAAACACAAAAAATGAGAAATGACAACATGAAGTCGGCTTAAAAGCCGGCAAACTTATTAAGGCTGCCCGTACGCACCGGATGCAACGCAGGATATAAACTTCCGCCAAATCATGCCGCTGCAAATTATGTGGAAAATTCACTTGACAACAGGGGGCATATGTGATAAGTTGTCGATAACAATTTAATATTGTGTTTGGTTTTTACCAAGGACAAAGATAGAGGAGCGACCGATCAAGAGTAAATCGCGGTATAAGGCAGGCACCTGCCGCGGTCGAAAGGGGTCGTCGCCGAAGTGTCGTCCGTTGCCTGGACGGGCGGCGCTGGGCCACCGTAGAATATGCGGTGGACTGTCACGTATGTGGAGCGCTATCATTGGTTTGATTGGTACTGATTTTGAAAATTATTACCTGCTTAGTATTCTGAACCATGAATGTTTCACATGTGTGAGATATTCATGGTTTTTTTCGATCCGAGCATAATAAACAGGTAAAAGGAAGGTAATGAAAATGAGAAAACTGATCCCCATCCTGCTGGTTTTTGCGATCATCCTCAGCGTTGCGGCATGTTCCGGATCCAATTCCGGCAGCCAGAAAAACGGAAAACCAGTACTGCGCGTCGGTATGGAATGCGGTTATGCTCCTTATAACTGGGCCCAGCCGGACGATTCAAACGGCGCTGTCCCGATCAAGGGAAGCAATGACTATGCATACGGGTATGACGTAATGATCGCCAAGTTCCTTGCCGAAAAACTGGGCTACGAGCTTGAGATCCACAAGATAGACTGGGACAGCCTGCCTGTAGCGGTCCAGGCCGGAACAGTCGACTGCGTGATCGCCGGGCAGTCCATCACGGCTGAGAGGCTTGAAACCGTTGACTTTACAACGCCCTACTATTACGCATCCATAGTTGTCCTTACAATGAAAGATTCCAAGTATGCCAATGCCAAAGGCGTTTCCGACCTTGCCGGTGCTACCTGCACGTCACAGCTCAACACCGTATGGTATGATGTTTGCCTGCCCCAGATCCCCGATGCTGACATCCAGCCTGCCCAGGAGACAGCTCCGACAATGCTTGTCGCCCTCAACTCCGGCAAGGTGGATCTTGTAGTAACAGACGCACCGACGGCGATGGCCGCCGTAATGGTTTATCCGGATATGAAGATCCTCGATTTCACCGGAACCGAAGATAACTTTGAAGTCTCGGAAGAAGAAATCAATATCGGAATATCGGTCAAGAAAGGCAACAAGGAGCTTCTCGACAAGCTCAATGCGGCACTTGCCGAGCTGACAGTCGAGGACTTCGAAAGAATGATGAACGAAGCTATCTCCGTGCAGCCTCTTTCAGAATAATTAATCGAAAGGAGTCTGAGACATGGGCTCACTGCCTGCAGATTTCGGCGGCAGAATACTGTTTATCCTGCAAAAATACGGCCCGTCGCTGCTCAACGGGGCGCTTACCACCCTTATAATAGCTGTTGTGGGTACGTTTATCGGTTGTATCATAGGCTTCATCGTCGGTATAATCCAGACAATACCTGTCGAAAAGAACGATAGCATAATCAAAAAAGCAGTACTATGGGTCGTGAGACTGATCCTCAACATATATGTTGAAGTATTCCGCGGGACCCCGATGATGGTGCAGGCGGTATTCATTTATTATGGTTCGCTGACAGTTTTCGGCATCAATATGAGCATGTGGTTTGCGGCATTCTTCATCGTATCCATCAATACCGGCGCCTACATGGCCGAGACCGTCCGCGGAGGTATCCTTTCCATCGACATCGGTCAGACCGAGGGTGCAAAAGCCATCGGCATGAACCATTACCAGACGATGACAAGCGTGATCCTTCCGCAGGCGCTGCGAAACATCATGCCGCAGATAGGCAATAACCTGATCATCAATATCAAAGACACGTGCGTGCTGTCAACGATCGGAACAGTAGAACTGTTCTTTGCATCAAAGTCGGTCGCGGGAACATATTACACCTTCTTTGAAACATACACCGTCACGATGGCAATGTACTTAATCATGACGATATTCTTCGCCTGGCTTCTGAGAGTTATGGAAAAACGGATGGACGGTCCCGAAAGCTATGATCTCGCCACGAAAGATACGCTGGCTCACACCAGCGGTATGATCAGATTCCCCGGCAGGAAATGGGGTGAACGCAAGTGAGTGGTCCCATTCTTGAAGTGAAGCATCTCAGCAAGAAGTTCGGTGACAATACTGTACTTCGCGATATCGACTTCTCCGTTTATCCCGGG
>JAAYMG010000317.1 GCA_012521525.1 Clostridiales bacterium
CATTCGACGCCCGCCATTTCAATTATTTCAGTCAATCGATCGTTTTCGACTGCTTATATGTTAGCATGGCTGCGTGTATCAGTCAAACACATATTACATTTCAGATACCTGTTATACGATAATGTGAACACCTGATGCATTATAATTTGATAATAATTTGATTGCGTCTTCCAATGTACTCCTGTTGAACGGAAACATCCTCTCTATCTCATCGCCCTGGGTCTTTTCCCATAAGTTATTACATGTTTTCTTGTGCGTGGTTTCAATAATATATTTTTCATATCTAATACATGACCCTTTATGATTCATTATCCTTTGATTCGCCTGTCTAACTACTATTGCGCTGAATAAGAAAAAGTTAATCTGTGCAGTCTTCTACAGCAAGGAATGGCGATGTCTTCCAGATATAGGTCCGCATATAGACAGCGCTCTTCTGTTGCGTGATCTCATCCTGGATTTAATAAAAAGAGGGTATTGTTTCTGCGGAAACAATACCCTCGATTTTCTTTTTGATCTCTAAGGGCCTATACAGTAAAGGCTTCCGAATTTCAGGCGTTAATTATTTTGCCCTCGGATTCTTTACCTGAGCCTGTGCCGCTGCAAGGCGTGCGATCGGTACGCGGTATGGTGAGCAGGATACGTAGTCAAGTCCCTGGTTGTGGAAGAACTCAACGGAAGACGGGTCTCCGCCATGCTCACCGCAGACACCGATCTTAAGGTTCGGCCTTGTTGTGCGTCCCAGCTTAGTGGCCATCGCAACGAGCTTGCCTGTGCCCTCGGTGTCAAAACGTGCAAACGGATCGAACTCGTAGATCTTGTTCTTGTAGTAGTCTTCAAGGAATTTGCCTGCGTCGTCACGGCTGAATCCGAATGTCATCTGGGTGAGGTCGTTGGTACCGAATGAGAAGAACTCGGCCTCTTCGGCGATTTCATCGGCGTTGACAGCGGCGCGCGGGATCTCGATCATCGTACCGACCCTGTATTGCAATTCTACTCCGCTCTCCGCGATTATCGCGTCGGCTGTCTCAGTGATGATCTGCTTGACGAAGCGAAGCTCCTTCTTTTCGCCTACCAGGGGAACCATTATCTCGGGAATGACGGGTTCGCCCGGCTCCTTGTTGACGTTTATGGCAGCCTCGATGATCGCACGGGTCTGCATTTCCGCTATTTCGGGATAGGATACTGCAAGGCGGCATCCCCTGTGTCCGAGCATCGGGTTGAACTCATGCAGGCTTTCTATCGTGGTATTGAGCTCCTCAAAGGAAACTCCCATCTCCCTGGCCAGCTCTTCGATGTCTTCCTTCTCCGTGGGCAGGAACTCGTGGAGCGGTGGGTCGAGCAGGCGGATAGTTACGGGATAGCCGCGCATTACGCGGAAAATACCTTCGAAGTCGCCGCGCTGCATCGGGAGCAGTTTATTCAATGCGCGTTTGCGATGCTCGGTATTCTTAGCAAGGATCATCTCGCGTACAGCCATGATCCTGTCGGATTCAAAGAACATGTGCTCTGTACGTGTAAGTCCTATACCTTCGGCACCGAACTCCAGAGCCTGCTTTGCATCGCGTGGTGTGTCAGCGTTGGTGCGGACCTTCAATGCGCGGATTTCGTCCGCCCACTGCATGAATGTGGCAAAATCTCCGCTTACGGTAGCATCGACAGTATCTATAACACCGAGATATACGTTTCCGGTCGAACCGTCGATCGATAGGTAGTCGCCTTCCTGGAGACGATGCTCGCCGATCATGATATAGTTGTCAAAGAACTTGATGGCATCGCATCCGGCAACGCAGCATTTGCCCATTCCGCGGGCAACTACGGCTGCGTGTGAAGTCATGCCGCCGCGGGCCGTAAGGATACCCTCGGCAACGTTCATGCCCTCTATGTCCTCGGGCGATGTTTCAAGGCGGACCAGAAGGGTCTTTTGGCCGGTTGCGGAAGCTTCTACGGCTTTTTCCGCCGTAAAGTAGATCTGTCCGCATGCGGCGCCCGGTGATGCGGGAAGTCCCTTGGCAACAGGCGTTGCCTTCTTAAGTGCAGTTGGGTCAAACTGCGGGTGCAGCAGTGAGTCAAGCTGTTTCGCATCTACCTTGAGCATGACTTCTTCCTTGGTGCACATTCCTTCGTTCACCAGATCGACGGCGATCTTCAGAGCGGCCTGAGCAGTACGCTTGCCGTTTCTGGTCTGGAGCATATAAAGCTTACCGTTTTCAATGGTAAACTCCATGTCCTGCATGTCGCGGTAATGCTTTTCAAGCTTTTCAGCGATTTCAGTGAACTGCCTGTAAATCTCAGGCATGGTCTCTTCAAGCAGTGAAATCGGATTAGGAGTCCTGATTCCGGCAACGACGTCTTCGCCCTGGGCATTCATCAGGAACTCGCCGTACAGCTTCTTCTCACCGGTCGACGGGTTGCGGGTAAATGCAACACCGGTACCGGATGTTTCGCCCATATTTCCGAATACCATGGACTGAACGTTGACTGCAGTACCCCAATCGCCGGGAATATCATTAAGCCTGCGGTAGGTAATAGCACGCGGGTTGTTCCATGAACGGAATACGGCCTTAACCGCCTCAATAAGCTGGGCCTTCGGGTCGGACGGGAAATCTGTACCCATCTTTTCACGGTACAGGGCCTTGAACAGCCTGACAAGCTCCTTCATATCATCTGCGTCAAGCTCTGTATCGTGTTTTACACCCTTCTTCTCTTTCATTTCATCGATCAGTTCTTCAAACTCGCTCTTGGGAAGGCCCATTACAACGTCAGAGAACATCTGGATAAAACGGCGATAGCTGTCGTAAACGAACCGCGGATTATTGGTGAGCCGAACCATCGATTCAGCCACTTCATCATTGATTCCGAGGTTCAAAATCGTATCCATCATACCGGGCATGGAAGCACGGGCACCGGATCTTACGGAAACCAGCAATGGATTGTTCTTGTCTCCGAATTTCTTTCCCGTTATTTCTTCCATCTTAGCCATGTATTCAAAAATCTGGTTTTGGATTTCTTCCGAGATTTGCTCATTATCGGCGTAATAGCGCATGCAAGCCTCGGTCGTAACGGTGAAGCCCTGCGGAACAGGCAAGCCGAGATTTGTCATTTCCGCAAGGTTTGCGCCCTTTCCTCCGAGAAGTTCGCGCATTCCGCCGTTCCCCTCCGAGAACAGATAGACGTACTTCGTCATATTTTTTCCTCCTGTATCTGTATCAAATAGAAAACTGAAAGCCAATGAGTATTATAACACAAATTTTGTAATTTCAAATACTTTTTTCTAATTTTTTAAAAAAATAAACACCGAATTCAATCTTATAAACTATAAATAACTAACTTTTATTGAATAAATGGAGCTGGCTTCTGCAAACTATCCTAATGTGGCACTTATGCGGGATTACTTTATGTCGGATATCCCATATTTTTTCAGGGAGGTATTCAATGTTCGATATAAACAAATTGGATCCGGAATCGAGAGCATTCTACAACAGCCTTCCGCAAATCGCGCGCGATGCGATAGAAAAGAGCGCAAAAAGCGGTGTCAGATTTGAAAATGTCGACGATTTAAGGGATTACTATTACAACTATATAAAAGGATACGACAGCGTTATATACCAAAATACGCCTGACGCAAACAGCTCTGAGCTGGATCCTGACGACTCGTATATTTAAGAAAAAAGAGGCTGTTTCAACCGGAACCTGCAGGTCCTCTTGAAACAGCCTCATAATATCTGAAAAAATCATGAAAGCATAATATCAGCGCAGGATTTGGCCGATACCTGAGTAGAGCCTTACGCGGCCTTTTCCTTCGGCTTTGGCCCTGGCCAGAGCCTGTCTGGCATTGCCGAACAACTGCTTATACTCACTTGCATCTCTTCCGGATACTGCAACTCCGACACTGCACGTCACAATGTCATTTATCGGTTCTCTGCTCATAGGTCCGCGGAAACTGCGGCGGATCTGGTCGGCTTTCATTTTGGCGCTCTCGGTTGATATGACATTCCTCATAAAGACGGCAAAGCGACTGCTGTCTATTCGTCCGATCACATCTTCGCTGCGGAAACAACCGTTAAGCAATGCAGCCATTGACCGCAGTACCTCATCCCCTGCCATATGGCCATATTTCGCGATGATTTCATTCAAACAGTCCACTTCCACAAGCAAAAGGGCATGCAAATGGCCGTTGGTCCTCGAATCCAATATACTGCCTGCTATTTGCTCAAATGCCTGCCTGTTGTACAATCCGGTCAGACTTTCCCTTTCGCCCTCTCCGGTGTCGCTTCCGTTTTCATAAGATATATCCTCGACTGACTTGTAGTACAGGTAAACAGTAGATTTGTCGGTACCCGGATTTTCAGGCATCGCAAAGATCCTGAACCAGTCATATCCTCCGTCTTTCCTGATTATCCGGCACCTGTCCGTAATTTCGCTCTGTCCCGCTTTGAACAGAGTTTCCATAAGAGCATCCTTACTGAATCTGCGCTCGATATGCTGCCTGTCGTCCGGATGGATACAGTTGCGCACGACCTGTTCAAAAGCTTCCGAGTACCGGCCGTTGCCTCTAAATAATGCAATTTGGCTGCCATATAAATGCCCGCTATCAGCAATCGCATCCGTGGCATCGTTGCCGATGTCCGAATATGTATCTTTCTGCAGATTTATTTCAACTATATTTTTTATTGAGGACATGATCATGTCCTTAAACCTGCCGTACTTCGTGCTCCTCTCAAGGATCTCGTTCTTACTGTCGTGTATGTCCTGTATAAAACACAGTGCAAGCAGGCGATTTGGGCTGTTTTTCTCGGCTGCTATAGTCATTGAATGCCATCGGTACTCGTTACGTATCAAAAGTTTATATTCAGCCTGAACGGTCTTCAAGCCATTGCCTGAAAGAAGGCGGCGCAGGTTTCCGGGTGAGAAGAACTCCGCAAAGTCATGCCGCTGATGTTCTGCGGTCAAACGTGAGATCTGATTTATAAGGTCACCATATTGACCCCCGTTTTCATACTGGCCATTTTTCAGTGCCAATTTGCGGTATGAAAGCGCATCCAGATCGAACTCGTATACATGAGAATACAGGTTCAGCACCGTATTGGCAAGCCGGACCCTGTCTTCTCCGCCATTTTCCTCCATCCACTTCCGGAAATGGACATTTCTCAGGAAACAGATAGCCCTGTTTCGCTCACCGCTTTCAAGCTTCAGTACCGTCATCTCAAACCAAATATACTCGCGGTTTCTGCTGTCAAGAGCCCTGAATCTGTGTGATATACGCTTTTCTCCCCTGTAAAATGCCGACTTGATGCCCATAACAGAGAACAAGCGCAGGTACATTTCCTGGTCCGAAGGATGGATCCTTTCCGCAGCATTTCTGCGCAGCGACTGATCATAATATCCGTTTCTCTGTTTTACCATTGCGTTCAGCGAATGATCACCTATGACATGGTAAACATCCATATCCAGATCTATTTCGGTAACTACGGCGTCAACAAATTCGAGCGCCGCAAAAAACCTCTCGTCGGAATGTGGATCCCGCAATATCTGGGATCGGACGGCTGCAGGTTTCCGATCTGTGTTCTCCAGGATCCTTCTCTTGGGTATCGAGTTTATATAGTCATCCATCAATCTGGCAGGCATGGGCTTTGCAAAAATATATCCCTGTATCTCGTCGCATCCTACCCTTCTGAGGAACTCGACCTGGTTTTTGCTTTCGACGCCTTCCGCGACGGTCTTCATCCCCAATGCCTTAGCCATGGAAATGATGCTTTTCAGGACCGCCTCAGTGCGTTCGTGAAGGTTGTTTTCCCTGAAAAACACCATGTCCAGCTTAAGGTCGTTTACCGGCAGGTCCATGATCGCATTCAGCGAGGAATTGCCCTTGCCGAAGTCATCTATCGAACAAACAAAACCGTTCTCTTGCAGCTTACGTATCATTAACGATATCGATCTTATGTCTTCGTAGACGATGCTCTCAGTAAATTCAAGCTGCAGCAGTCCGTCCGGAATTTTATACCTGTCTTTCGTCGAAACATAGTAATCGACAAAATCAGGCTGCTTTATATCCTGTTCCGATATATTGACAGACAAAGGAATAACAGGCAGCATACTGTCAAGCCTGTTCCGGAAATAACTGCATACGAGCTCAAATATGTACCTGTCGACTTCAAATATGAATCCGCTCTTCTCAAGCACCGGCATGAAATCGCTGGGATATAGCATTCCCCTGGTGGGCGAATTCCACCTCACGAGGGTCTCGGCACCTACGATCGTATCCCCGTTCTGGATATCCCATTTAGGCTGCAGATATATCTCGAACTCCCCGTTTTCCAAGGCGGCATACATATCCTGTTCTATTTGCTTTTCCCGGAGGATATTTTCGCGGAGCTCTTCGTCAAAAATGTAATAATCAACACCATTTTTCTGCTGCACTGATCCATAGGCAAGTTTAGCCCTGTCATACATGGCCGCGACAGGAATCCAATTTTGCGGTTGCACGATATATACACCGGCATTGAATTTAAGGAAGTATTTATGACGGATGCAAATCGGCGCCTCTTTGACTTTGCTGCGGAACTCGCCAAAAAACCTGTCGAGGTCTGCCAGGTCCCGGCGCGCAAGTAGGATCGCAAATTCGTCTCCGCCGACTCGGCAGCTTATCTCGCCCTCATTCAGCAAGCTGCCGATGGCATCCGCAATGTAAACAAGGGTCTCATCGCCAACAGGATACCCATAAGCATCGTTTATATATTTGAAGTTATTGATGTCAATGCTGACGATATACCACTGCTTATCGGGAGATTCCTTTATGATATCTTCCGCATCCATCTGGAATTTTACAAAATTCCTGATCCCTGTCAGCGCATCCTCATATAAGCTGTTTCTCGCTTCTTTTATAAATCGCTTTATCGTTTTTCTGTAATAAACGGTTATGAGCAAGAGGCTTGAGAAAAATATGATGCCGAATGCGACAAGTACCATGTCGTTCGTTGCATCTCGCAAAATCCCCCCTATTTTCAGCAAAACAAAAAACAGGCCTACAAAAGCAGCCGCGACGACAATCAAGTTAAACTTGAAACTTATTGTCATCCCGGTCATGCGAAGCAGGTCTGTCCGTTTTAACTTGTCATATATGGCATTTTTCAGGTTCCTGGGGGATGGCATGCAGCATTCCTCGCATTTGGCTGTATTCTCCTAAATTTTATCATATATGTTTATTTGCAACAATAGCAAACAAGAAGAAAAGCCAAGTTTCTCGATCAAAAAACACAAAAGCAGTTATTGCTAAAAATAAAACCCGCAGAGACTTTGCAGTCCCACGGGTATGGTTTTTTGACATCTAACTGCCTGTTTTCAGCTGCAACTGCAAACGATCTGCTATCATGGCTATAAACTCAGAATTAGTGGGCTTGCCTTTTGTGTTTGATACAGTATATCCGAAGAAGTTCTGCAAGGTTTCAATATCTCCCCTATCCCACGCTACTTCAATGGCATGCCTAATAGCTCTCTCAACACGGGAGGCTGTGGTGTTGAATGTTTTCGCTATCGACGGATATAACACCTTCGTTACGGCATTGATTATATCCATGTCTTTTACGGCAAGGATTATGGCCTCTCGAAGATACAGATAACCCTTGATATGAGCGGGTACACCTATTTCATGAATGATGTTTGTCACCATGGCTTCGAGATTTACATTCCTTATTTGTCTTCCTTTTTCAATGGATATGGCTTTTGGGTGGGCACAGAAACTTCTTATTTTTTCTATCAGGCTGTTTATGTCGAAAGGTTTCAACATAAAATACTTCGCACCCAAATCAGAAGCTTCCGAAATGGTATGCTCATTCAGAAAATAGGACAGAATAATAACTGCAGGTTTCTTCTCCATCCGCCTTTGTGATAACTGTTTAAGGACTCCAAGTCCGTCGAGGCCAGACAATACAACATCCATCAAAACTATATCCGGCGATTTTTTATCGATCAGTGTCTGAACCTCAAGTCCGTTGGATGTTTCTCCAACGATCGACATTCCCTGCTCCGCTCCAATACTCTCCTTCAATATTGCGCGAAATTCAGGGCTGCTGTCCGCAATCAAAATCCGAATATCGTTTTCCAATTTAATCTCCTCCATAAGGTGATTTGCAGCTGACATTTCTACACCTGTTTTGTCTCTATCCACCACCCAAAACCACG
>JAAYMG010000318.1 GCA_012521525.1 Clostridiales bacterium
AGCCTGTGCATCATGCTTCCTATGGTGAGCTGCATCGAGGACATACGCAAGGCAAAAGAGATGATCGAAGAAATCAAAAAAGAACTCCACGCTGAGTCGATACCCTTCAGTGACAACGTTAAAATCGGCGTGATGATAGAAGTCCCCTCCGCCGCACTGATCGCCGATTTGATAGCTAAGGAAGCGGATTTTGCCTCGATCGGCACTAATGACCTGTGCCAGTATATCAACGCGACCGATCGGCTCAATCCCGCCGTAGCAAAGTATTATCAAAGCTATCACCCTGCTCTGTTCCGGTTGATCGAATTTGTGATTTCATCGTTTCACAGGGAAGGAAAACCGATCTCAGTTTGCGGAGAGCTGGGAGGGGATCCTAAAGCTATCCCCGTACTTGTCGGACTCGGCCTAAGAAAGCTCAGCATGAGTTTTTCCGCCGTAGCTTCCGCAAAGGCCGTGCTATCGTCCTTTACTGTTAAGCAAATGACTGAAATTGCGCAGCGGGTAAAGGAACTTCCGACTTCGGACGACGTCGCGGAGTATTTGACCAAGGTTCTGAATATTAAGGATCAAGGAAGATTTGATCTGCCCCAGCTTCGGTGACAGTTTTCTAAAACCGGCATTGACAATTGAACAGGGTACCTTGCCTGCTATAAAGGAACCTTGTCTGCTAAAAGGTACCTTAGCAACTAAAAGGAACCTTGTCCGCTAAAGATCCGCTAAAAATCTATGAACCGCTTTCTACAGCACATGCAGAAAGCGGTTCTGTTAATTTTCGTGCTCATTATAATCAAAAACGATTTGATCGAATTTCGGCTTTCTTGTCTTGTGCGCATGACAGTCGAAATCACTGTTAACAAGCCTTTGCGTGGGTAGTCGTACAACTACTCGTCTGCTTTCCTGTTCGCATAGTGCAGGAAGACTTTCTCGATATCTGCCAAAAGCTTGTTTACATTCGAGTAACCACCGTTGACAAGTCGCGCAAGACCATCTGTTGCGACCGCGTCCGAATCTGTTACAAACGCCGCTCCTGTTTCCGGAGTCATTTGCGCCAGGCTCTGGAAAGGAACACAGAAAATGTCCAACTCTGTCAGCAGGTCACTGTGCAGCCTGCTTGCTTTCCGCTGCGCCTCGGCATACTCGAGTATCATATCCTTCAAATACTCGGGGAGCTTATCCAGTGTGCCGTTTGCGGCCTGCTCGAGCGCCCGGAGCTTTTGCCCCTCGAGGTCCATCAGCTCATTCTCCTTCTCGATATCAGCCTTCATCAGCTCCACGAGCTCTTTGTGGGAATCTTCGTCTATCCTTTCGTATCTGACGTTTTTGTCATACAGGATCCTCTGGATAGCTTCCTGAACATCGTCCCGGGGAGATTCGCCCTTCCCAAGCATTTCGTACGTCCCGTGCTTCGTTATGAGAACGACGTCTCTGTTCCTTGTAGCACGCAATGCTTCGAGCACTGCATCATCAGGGTGGCATTGCAGGACCCTGACGACCGTTTTGTACGGTGTGACGATTTTATACGCCGAGCGCTCACGGATATACGCGACAAAAATCTCAGTAGTATACATGCGATATGTTTCCCTTCTATGTAAATTACCGGACAAGGCTCACAATAAAGGTATCATATCACATGCTGGCACAACTTGTAAATGTCGTAACAGTGACAGAATATGCTTTTCTAATCCAAAGCCTCTAACTTCTTTAGCTTATCAACTCGGCAAGTCCTTCAGCATGAACCGCCTGAATATGCCTGGTCGAACCCTCCGTTTCTTAATATGAAAGGCAGTTACTCAGGAGCAGCGCCACCTGCTATAATTCTATTACGAGTTCCTTGCCTGTCATGTTATAGCGTTTATCTCCTATCTCAACCGTTAATCCCGGCAGCGTCTTTGTAGATGTGACCGTGATCTTTCCTTCCCTCTTTATGGCAGTGATCCTTGCTGCAAATGTCCCTTCTGCAGTGGGGATATCAACAGACGCTTCAGCATCATTTTCGAGCTCATATATGCGAACGGTCAGGTCCTTCGTATAATCATAATCCGGCCTGTCATCTTCGCTTCCCAGTGGCAAAAGTGTGGAAGCGCGAACCAGTACAGGAAGCGAGAAATAGTCGTGAGTTTCGGTATAATAGCGACCGCCTTCATATATCTTGCCGTTGAGAAGCCCGGTCCACTTCCCATGCGGAACATAAAAAGTGACAATGCCCTCACTGTTGAATATGGGAGCGACCATTATGCTGTCACCGAACATATACTGCTGGTCAAGGTATGATACAGCAGGGTCTGTCGGAAATTCAAATACCATCGGCCGTAGTATGGGGGCTCCATACTTATGGGCATAAATTGCCTGGGCATATATGTACGGCATAAGTTTGCACTTCAGCTTTACGAAGTGCCTGAGCACCTCCGAAGCCTCGTCGTCAAAAGTCCAGGGCACGCGGTAAGAACTTGAGCCGTGCAGCCTGCTGTGGCTTGAAAAGAGTCCGAACGCGCACCACCTTTTGTACAGATCCGCTGTGGCAGTCGCCTCGAATCCCCCAATGTCGTGGCTCCAAAAACCATATCCGCTGAGCGCGAGCGAAAGGCCTGCCCGGAGTGTTTCAGCCATGGACGGGTATGTTCCTGAGTTGTCGCCGCCCCAATGCACTGGGAACTGCTGTGTCCCTGCCGTCCCGGAACGTGCAAATACAACAGCGTCGCCCTTCCCCCTTTTTCTTTCGATCACTTCAAACACAGTTTTGTTATAGAGATGTGTGTAGTAGTTGTGCATCTTCAAGGGGTCACTGCCGTCATAGTAAGCCACATCCCGCACCGGTATCCTTTCACCGAAATCGGTCTTAAAGCAGTCGACGCCCATATCCATCAATCCTTCAAGCTTTGATTGGTACCATTTACGCGCGTCGGGATTGGTAAAGTCTACGATCCCCATTCCCGACTGCCACATATCCGTCTGCCATACGCTGCCGTCGGTTTTTTTGATAAGGTAGCCCTTTTCGGCAGCTTCATCAAACAACCTGGACTGCTGGGCTATGTATGGATTTATCCAGACACAGATGCGCAAACCGCGTTTCTTGTATCGCTCAAGCATGCCCTTCGGATCGGGGAACTGCTCATCATCCCACTCAAAATCTACCCAGTGATTACCCTTCATCCAGTAGCAGTCAAAATGGAACACATGCAGAGGGATATCTCTTTGCGCCATGCCTTCTATGAACGAGGTAACCGTCTTTTCGTCATAGTCGGTCAGAAACGATGTGGAAAGCCACAGCCCAAACGACCACGCAGGCGGCAATGCCGGGCGTCCGGTCAGGAATGTGTACCGCTCGAGTATATCCTTCGGACTCTTTCCGTATATCACATAATACTGCATGCTCTCGCCCTGAAGCGTGAAGCAGGCTCTTTCCACCTTGACGGTCGCAAATTCGAAGTTTACGTCTGACGGGCTGTTGACGAATATTCCGTAGCCCTTGTTCGAGAAGTAGAACGGGACGTTTTTATACGCCTGTTCGGAACCAGTCCCGCCGTCAGCCATCCACATGTCGATCGACTGGCCGTTTTTGACAAAGGGGCCAAAGCGTTCTCCCAGTCCATACAGGCACTCTCCGACCTGCAGGTCCAGCTGCTGCTGGATATATGACCTGCTGCCTTCGCCGGCTCCGAAATCGTTGAGCTGCGTCGCTCCCCTGTCGTCAAGATAATAAGCGATGCTGCGGTTGCCGGACCTGGTCAGGTATTTGCCGTCCCCGTAAAAGCTGAGGTCCCAGCCGCCTTGTCCCGCGGCGTCTGAGGAAAACTTGGCAAAGCGTGCTTCCAGTTCTCCGGACTTGAAGATCAGTGTTTGATCATCTTCGATACAGGATACATCGGCAGTTTCACTGTTAAGTTCATATTCTGGCCGCCTTTCTTTTGTCCCCTTAAAGTGTGTTACCCTGACTCCGATCACATTGTTGGCAGGGGCAGTGAGTTCCAAAGTAAGCATCGGTCCGCCAAGGGTGTACCGTGCCATGTCAGGCCTGACCCATGCATATACGGTCAGTTTGTTCCCGTCAAACTTCGAGCCGTTCACTGCCTGGGCAAATGTCGCCGTGATCCCCTTCTTTAATACCCATTCCCCGTTTTGGAAGTTCATAAAAGGCTTCCTCCTTTGTTCGTATACATCCATTCTAATTCATATAATCAGGGCTTGATCCTGATATTTTATACATAATAATATACCATTATTTTGTAAGATTGTAAGCAATGATCAACAGAAATACCATGATAATTTTGATTATACGATATTATCTCTCTCGATAATGCATCGAATCTTTCTGGTTAAATATGTATTGCAATTGCCGCAGCAACAGCAGTATCCTTTACCGCAATCCCTGAAATACTTCAGGATATATTCGTGACAGTAATCGGTGCGTAGATATTGGCTAATTATTTAATCAAAAAAACACGAAGCAGGCCCTGTGCCTGCTCCATGATTATTTATATTATGTTATAAACCTGAGTCCATGATCAGCATTGACATAAGCATCAGCTTTCAACAAAATCCACGAGCTCCTTGTTGAACCTGTCCATCTGGTCATAAAACAGGAAGTGTCCGCAATTCTCGATCGCCACAAGCTTGGAGTTCCTTATCATGTCCCTCTGGGCCAAAGCAAGCGAGAAGGGGCATACCTCATCATTCACACCGTGGAGGATCAAAGTCGGCACGTTGATGGCGTTCATGTCGTCGAACAGTCCCTCCTCCTGTATCCAGCTGTTCGCGATAGCAGCAGTCGCCCATCCTGCAGCCTGGAGACCCAGTTGGAAGATCCAGTCTGACAGCGGCTGTGACACGGGATTATAAAAAACTGTTTCACCGAAGTTGCGTATCGTCTGTGGCCTGTCGGTATATACGCCCCGTATGATGCCCTCAACGAATTCCCTCGTCACACCGTACGGGAAATAAGGCCTTTGAATGAGACTCGGCGCCGCTGCGGCGAAAAGCGCCAGCTTTGAAACGCCATAGCCGTTATGCCTTGCCATATACCTTATGCAGATCGCCCCTCCGGTCGAATGGCCGCCAAGCGTGAAACTCCTCAGCTGAAGGGCATTTACGACTATCCGGATATCATCCGCAAGGCGGTCATAATCATAGCCGTGCCACGGCTTGTCGGACATGCCGAACCCCCTGCAGTCGATCCCCACGCACCTGTACCCCATATGGGGCAGCCGATCGAACTGGTATTCAAACAACCGGTGGCTCCCCGGCCAGCCGTGGACGAAAAGTATCGTCCTGTTTCCGGTCGGGTTCAGGTCCTCCACATACACGTTGATGTTCCTCTCGACCTGGACATAGTAACCCACGGCAACACCCCCTTAACTCTATATACATATTCACGGGCAGGTGTTGTTATGATAATGCTAAAATACTAAAATGCATTCCATATGAAGCAAAAAGCAAATACACATCCCCATGCATTGCCTGTCCTGTTTTTGACCTGCAGCATGCCGTATATCGCGATAAACGTCGTTATCATCTCGATAATACCCATTAAGGATATGGTGAATGGATGAAATAGAATGCAAATTATCGCACAAGTTATAGCCCCTGCATCAAGCCACCGGTTCTTTGAAGGGTATCTGCCGTTGATCTTGTCGCTTATCACTGCATAATTGAATCCCTCAAAAAATCCCCATACCAGTGCGATCAGCAACATTCCCGCGACATTCACCGGAAAACCGCTTTTGAGCACATCGTTTGCTATCATGATCCTGAAAGGCTGATAGCCTCTAAATTGCCGTGATATGATCAAATAGCATATGTACGGGATGAAACATGCCACAGCCCCAATTATCGACGCAAGGGCGTTTTCCTTTACAAGTCCGAACTTTGAGAACTTCTCTTTCCTTATGATCATTACGATGGTTATGCCTAAGCCCGCTACGCCAAACTGAACTGCTGCATTCAACAGCAAACGCGGGATCACCGAAACGCTGCTGTCCCTGACATAACTCATAAGCTGATTGCCCGTCAGTACATACGTCAAAAACACAGCCAGTGTAACCATAAGTATGATCCAGAGATCGGTATCCAGTCTTTTTTGCTCAGGTGTCAAAAGTTTCTTGCTCATACCTTTTCTCCCCGTTAGCATCCAGTATCATATTACTAAAACAAAAAAGGTACATAGAAAAATTTCCCATGTACCACAATTATATATATCTGCTTATATAAAGTCCATAAGCTATTTATAAATCTAATTATTCATGTCACATCCCAATAACTGCAGGATTATATTTCTCTAGCCAGTAATTGACCTGTATCATATATGCCATAAGCTGCGGGGCCGCCATCAGCTGACCAAACCACGGCTTGCCGTATTCCGCGGGTGCCTCCACAAAAGAGAGCACTTTTTTCTCATCTATAAACGACATGATCGGTGAATTGGGATCGCTGATTATGTTCCTCAAATTCTTTGCCAGAACCTTTTCATAGTTGGGATTATATGTTTTCGGATACGGGCTCTTCTTCCGGTACAGGAGCTCCGCGGGCAGAAGGTCCCTGAAGGCGTCCCTTAACAGGGACTTGGCCATGCCTTCCCTGTACTTCATATTCCACGGAACATTGAATACATATTCAACGATCCTGTGGTCTGCAAACGGTACCCTTGCCTCAAGTGCCGAGTACATGCTGGTCCTATCCATTCTGTCAAGCAATGTCTGCATGAACCATTTTATATTGAGATACGCCACTTCCCTCCGTCTTCTGTCTTCTGCATTCTCTCCATCAAGATATGGGACTTCCTTAAGAGAATCGGTATATCTGTCATAGACGTACTCATCCAGTTTCAGTTTATCAATAAAATCATCCCTCAGCAACAAAGTCCTTGTTTTCATGTCCCTTGACCAGGGAAAACCGTCCGTCCAAAAAAGGTCTTCCCTGTAGAACCACGGGTACCCCCCGAAGATCTCGTCGGCGCACTCACCCGTCAGCGCGACTTTGTTATGCTCCTTTACCAGTGAGCAAAAATACAGCAGCGATGCATCTATATCCGCCATTCCCGGCAGGTCCTTGGCCTCGACCGCAGGGTAAAGCAGATCCGCCAAAAGTTCTTCATCACATTCAAGATATGTATGGTTGACATCGTAATGCGAAATCATTATGTCGACAAAGGGCCTGTCGCGTTCCGGCTGAAAGGAGTTCGACTGAAAAAAGATACTGTTGTCCCTGAAATCAAAGGAAAATGTGTTCAGCCGCGCGCCACGTTCGGTCAGGTAATCGGAAGCTATCGCTGTTACTATGCTCGAATCGATGCCCCCGGACAGGAAGCTGCAAACAGGTACATCCGAAACCATTTGCCTCGTAATGGCATCCCTCACAAGGAAGGATACCTTTTCCACGGTTTGCCGATAGTCGTCTGTATGGATCCTGCTCTCCAGCTTCCAATACCTGACCGGCCTAAAACCGTCCACTGTGTAAACAGCGTACTCTCCGGGTTTGACTTCATTAACTCCGCGGAAAACGCCGTTGCCCGATGTACGCGCGGGCCCCATTCCGAAAATCTCCCTGAAGCTGTTCATGTCGACTTCAGGCCTTATATCCGGGAATCGGAAAAGAGCCTTGATCTCGGAGCCAAAAACAAGTGTATAGTCCCTGATAGCGTAGAACAAAGGCTTGACACCTACGCGGTCGCGATACAACATTAGCCTCTCATGTTTCCCGTCCCATATGGCAAATGCAAATATGCCGTTCAATCTTTCAACAAAATCTATTCCATGGTGTATGTACGCATAGAGGATGACCTCGGTATCCGATGTCGTTTCAAACTCATACCCTGCCGCCGACAATTCCGGCATCAGCTCATCGGTGTTGTAGATCTCCCCGTTATAAACTATCACATATTCGTATCCGCCAACGTTCCTTATCATGGGCTGCGTCCCGCGGCAGATATCCCTTATGGACAGACGGGCGTGGCTGAAACCCACGTGGCTTCTCAGGAATTTCCCGTCGCTGTCCCTGCCGCGATGGTCGATGGACTCCCTCATATCTGTCAGGACTTTTTCCCAAACTTCGCCGTTCTGTAAAAAATCGATCCTGAAATTGCAGAATCCTGCTATTCCACACATAAAAAAACACCTCATATACCGTAGCTAAATTTTAAAGGCGCCACCTGATAATGCAGAATGATATCAGGTGAACGCCTTTGTTCACACTACAGTATATGATATGTCATAACGAAAAGCGGTGAACTCTTAAAACCTCATTTTCCTGATCCTGTCCATGGCCTTTATGACGTCGTCCCTGTTTCCGAAGGCAGTCAGGCGGAAAAATCCTTCTCCGTTCTGACCAAAGCCCACTCCGGGAGTACCGACGATATTGCACTCATTCAAAAGCAAATCGAAAAATTCCCATGATGACATGTTTCCCGGACACTTAAGCCATATATACGGAGAATTTTCACCGCCGGTGAACCAGATGCCCAGCTCCGTCAGTGTATCAGCCATGATCCGGGCGTTTTCCATGTAGTAGCCGATATTTTCCCTGTTTTGCCTGAGTCCCTCGTCGGTAAATACAGCTTCCGCTCCGCGCTGCACTATATACGACAGGCCGTTGAACTTCGTCGACTGTCGCCTCAGCCACATCTTGTTGAGGGATGTATCGTTCCGTATCAGACTGTTCGGAACGATCGTATAACCGCAGCGCACTCCCGTAAAGCCCGCAGTCTTTGACAGTGAGCAAAACTCTATGGCACATTCTTTTGCCCCGGGGATCTGATAAATACTCGTGGGCAGGTCACTGTCCTGAACATACGCCTCATATGCACCGTCGAACAGGATCACCGCGTCCCTCTCCAGGGCCCAGTCGACCCAAAGCTTTAACTGTTCCTTTGTATAAACCGCACCTGTAGGGTTGTTCGGTGAACAGAGATATACGATATCACCTTCCGTCGACTCATCGGGCAGGGGCAGGAAGTTATTTTGCTCGTTGCCGTTAACGAAAGTGATTTTTCTTCCCGACATGATATTGGTATCCACGTATACGGGATAGACGGGATCCGGAATGATCACTGTATTATCTGTATCGAAGATATCTACGATATTTCCTACGTCGCTTTTGGCCCCGTCCCCGATGAACACTTCGTTTTCGTCGAGCCGGACACCTTTTTTGGCATAATAGCCGCAAACAGCCTGCCTAAGGAAATCATAACCCTGGTACTCGCCATAACCCTTGAATATATCTGCGTTTCCCATCTCGGATACTGCCCTGTGCATCGCGTCTATGACGGCAGGAACGAGCGGCAGCGTTACGTCTCCTATGCCGAGGGAGATGACCTCTTTAGAGGGGTTGGCTGCTTTATACTCGGCAACTTTCCTTGATACCGTAGCAAAAAGGTAACTGTCTTTAAGGTTCAGGTAGTTTGTGTTTATCTTCATGATATCCTCCCCTCCAGTTTATCCTCCAGCGCCGCTTTCAACAGCCCCAGGAACAAGGGATGGGGTTTGTTGGGACGGCTTTTGAATTCCGGGTGGAATTGAACGCCGATGAAGAACCGGTTGCCGGGCAGTTCCACAGCCTCTACCAGATTGTTATCGGGGGAAGTCCCGCAGATCACCATTCCGTTTTTAGTTACGGTGTCCCTGTAGGAGTTGTTGAACTCGTACCTGTGGCGATGGCGCTCGCTTATAAGGTCTTTACCGTACAGTTCAATGAGCCTTGATCCCGGCTTTGCTTTGCACGGATATGCCCCCAGGCGCATCGTGCCTCCCTTGTCGGTGATCCCGACCTGCTCCTCCATGAGATCTATTACGGGATGGGGACTTTTTTCATTAAACTCGGTAGAATGGGCTCCATCAAGTCCGCACACATTTCTGGCAAATTCGATGACGGCTATCTGCATCCCAAGACAGATGCCCAGGTAGGGAATGTCGTTTTCCCTCGCGTATCTGCAGGCTGTTATCTTGCCTTCTATTCCCCTGTCACCGAATCCTCCGGGTACTATGATCCCGTTTATGCCTTTCAGTTTTTCCGATACGTTTTCAGCCGTTATTGACTCGCTTTCCACCCATTTTATCTTTACCTTCGTACCTATGTCATACCCTGCATGGTTGAGACTTTCGGTAATGGATATATAGGCGTCCTGGAACTTGACATATTTGCCGACTATGGCAATGGTGACCTCCTGCTG
>JAAYMG010000319.1 GCA_012521525.1 Clostridiales bacterium
ACGGGTTCCTGCGCTATTTTCATGATCTCACGGACCTTATCGACAGGCATGTTCATCTCCGCTGCGATCTCCTCGGGTTGAGGGTCATGTCCCAGTTCCTGCAGCAGCTGTCTTGAAACCCGTATAACTTTATTTATCGTTTCGACCATGTGTACAGGTATACGGATCGTACGGGCCTGGTCGGCAATCGCCCTCGTTATGGCCTGACGGATCCACCATGTTGCGTAAGTCGAAAACTTGAATCCCTTATTATAGTCAAACTTTTCGACTGCTTTTATGAGGCCCAGGTTGCCTTCCTGGATCAGGTCTAGGAAAAGCATCCCCCTGCCGACATAGCGCTTGGCTATGCTGACAACAAGGCGCAGATTTGCCTCGGCAAGCTTGCGTTTTGCCTCCTCATCGCCTTCGCACATCCTCTTTGCCAGCTCGACTTCTTCTTCGGGCGTCAGAAGATCGACCTTGCCTATCTCCTTGAGGTACATCCTGACGGGGTCATCGATGCTGATTCCCTCAGCGAGGGCATCTGTGTCAAGCAGTTCGTCCTCAGGGATCTCTTCGACGTCCTCGATCTTTTCGGGAAGGTCATCCTCTATCTCTTCGATATACTCCTCATCTACGGCTATTTCGATCGACAGGGCCTCAAGCGTGTCATAAAGCTTGTCGATCTGATCCGAGTCAAGGGAGAGCTCTTCAACAACGTTCAAAATTTCCTTTGCGCTCAGTTTCCCGGCTTTTTTCCCCTGCTCGATCAGGTCTCTCAGGATCGTCTTCTTATCCTCCATCATGCTCATTTCCTATCCTCCAACCCTTTTTTTTCTTTCATTTTCTGCCATTCGCGAAGTATCATCTCGTCTTTACTAAGTACATTTTTATCGAAACTTCTTTCGTACTCTTCAAGTATGACCTTTATGTAGTCCCTTAATGCCTGCATTTTATCACCTTCCGGAACTCTTTTAACCAGGATCGAGCTTATATGTTCCATTTCTTCGACACTTAATGATTGTGACAGGAGTGCCGTAGAAAATGGTCTTTTGTTTTTGTAATTTTCCAACAATATACCGTAAGCCTTTCCAAGGGTGTCAGATGAAAACTGCTCCGGCATCAGCTGCCGGGAAGCGGTTTCGATCAGAGAAAAATCAAATAATAATAGTGAGATGAGTTTCTCCTCAGCAACGGCCGAGCGGACATTCTTATATCTAAGCTCCTTTGCTTTCGGTTGAACCGCCAGTGTGGGCCTGAGATTCAGGCTTTGCTCCTTTTTATGTTCTTTCCTGCTTTTTGACCGTGCCAGCTGCTTTGTTTCCTGTTCCAGAACCGCCCGGTCGATTTTCCCTGTTTCGGCGACCCTTGCCAAATAAACGGCCAGCTCGACGGGATTGTCGATAGTACTCAGGATTTCGGCGGCCTCTTTCAGATATGCTATGCGCTGCTCGTCGACGTCCAGGTCATATTTCGTTTTGACAAGGTCAAGCTTATACTCGATATGGTTTTCCGACCTGTCCAGACGAAGGCTGAATGATTCTGCTCCAAATTTCTTGATATACTCGTCAGGGTCTTTTGCACCTGGCAAGTTTATCAACTTTACTTTTACATTCGTTTTCTCCAGGAGGGATATTGCCCGTTCCGCAGCGCTTCTCCCTGCCCTGTCACTGTCGTATGCGATAACGACTTCGTCGGCATATTTTGCTAACAGCCTTGCCTGCTGATCGGTGAGAGAAGTGCCCAAAGAGGCAACGGCAGTGTCAAAACCGGCCTGATGGAGCGATACAACGTCCATATAACCTTCTGCAAGAATATATCTCCTGCTTTTTGATTTCCTGGCAATATTCAGCGCAAACAGATGCCGGCTCTTATTATACACGATCGTTTCGGGAGAATTAAGGTACTTCGGCTCACCGTCCCCGATGATCCTGCCGCCGAATGCAATGATATTTCCCCTGACATCTATTATGGGAAAGATTACACGTCCGCGGAACATATCGTATACGCCGCCGGTTTTATTGTTTTTTGCGACAAGCTTTGCCTCCAGCAGCTCGGATTTTTCAAAATCCTTTGCCGCCCTTATCAGCCCGTCCCAGCGATCGGGAGCGTATCCTATTCCAAACCGCCGTATGGTCTTGTCGGTGATCCCCCTTTTTCTCAGGTATTCCCTTGCAGCCTGGCCTTCGACTCCCATAAGGCATTCGTGAAAATACCGTGCCGCAA
>JAAYMG010000033.1 GCA_012521525.1 Clostridiales bacterium
AGTATGGCTTTGAGATCGTCGAGGCCGGCGTGACCAGCGCCTCCGAAGTGGCTGCCGCGGCAATGACCGTCGTTTCAAAGGGGGTGGATTGCATAAACAATTTCACCGACAACAACGTCGTCAACAATCTTTCTTCCGTATTGCACGCTGCGGACGGCGCCGGTATACCGGTGTTCGGTTCTGAAGTGGAACAGGTGAAAAACGGATGCCTTGCATCCGAGAGCATAGATTATGTGAGTTTGGGCGTTGAGACCGGAAAAATGGCCGCCTCTGTGCTGAAGGGCGAGACGAAAGCATCCGAGATGGCCGTCAAACTCATATCGGACAGCACACCGGTATACAACAGCTCAGTCCTGGAAAGGCTTGGATTGGCACTTCCTGCGGAGTACGAGGGGGCAGAAGATGCAGCCGCAGCCAAATAAAGCTGCAAATAAACGCGAGGGTCAGTGACCACAGTTCCAGCATCATGACAGTTTCCGAAAGCAGGTATATGTATGGATATCATTATAGGGATAATGAGGAATATCCTTGAGGAAGGCTTTATATACGGCATAATGGCGATGGGGGTGTATATCAGCTACAGCGTCCTCCATTTTCCGGACCTCTCGGTCGACGGGACATTCCCGCTCGGGATGTGTGTGACTGCCGCGCTGATATCATCGGGTGTAAACCCGTACGTTGCCTGCGTCGTCGCGTTTATATGCGGAGCCTGCGCTGGCTGCGTTACCGGACTGCTGCATGTGAAGCTGCGTATTACGGACCTGCTTTCGGGTATCCTCGTTATGACTGCCATGTGGTCGGTCAATCTCGTTATCACTCGCGGCAGTGCAGTGGTGCCTTTTTACAATAAGGATACGATTTTCAACTCAGGCGCGGTCTCACTTTTGCCGGATGGGCTTTATGCCTGGAGGATCCTTCTGATATCTGCCGTGGCAGCAATAGCCGTCAAACTGATATTGGACCTGTATCTGAAGACGAAATCGGGTCTATTGCTCCGCGCCACGGGAGACAACCAGCAGTTTGTGAAATCGGTTTCCAGGGGCCCCGGCACCATGAAGATCATAGGACTGACCATAGGCAACGGCTGTACCGCGCTTGCGGGCTCGATCCTAAGCCAGGTGAGCGAATCGGCCAATATCAACAGCGGAACCGGCATGGTGGTCATGGGCCTTGCGTCCGTCATTATCGGGACCAGCATTTTCAAAAGGTTGAGCATACTCAAGCCGACCGCCATGGTGCTCACAGGATCAGTCCTGTATCGTGCCTGCCTTGCCGTAGCGATGCAGCTGGGCCTTCCCACCAATTATCTGAAACTGCTGATGGCAGTCATCTTTACGTTTGCACTCGTGGCAAACAATGTCCTTGCAAAGGGGAAAAAGTATGAAACGCCGGAATATTGACAGGCAAGAAGCACCGGGATACCTCGTTGAGATGAGGCATGTTTATAAAACTTTCAACAGAGGGACAATAAATGAGGTCGTATTGTTTACCGACTTCGATCTTATGATAAAAAAAGGGGAGTTTGTCTCGGTCGTCGGCAGCAACGGTTCCGGCAAAACCACCATGCTCAACATAATTTGCGGATCAACGGGCATCGACAGCGGCAGCATCGTTGTAAACAACAAAGACATAACGCATCTCAAAGAACACCAGCGTGCCTCGTTCATAGGAAGAGTGTTCCAGGACCCGGGCAAGGGGACGTGTCCTTCACTTACGATACTTGAAAACATGTCGCTTGCAGACAACAAGGGCAGGAGTTTTGGGTTGACGCCCGGCATCCAGAGGAGAAAAATCGACTACTACCGTACTCTCCTGGAACAGCTGAAGCTGGGGCTGGAGGACAAGACGAACCTGCGGGTAGGCAGCCTGTCCGGCGGGCAGCGCCAGGCCCTTGCACTGCTGATATCGACAATGGTGCCGATAGACCTGCTCATACTCGATGAGCACACGGCGGCATTGGACCCCCGTTCGTCCGAAACCGTAATGGAGTTGACGAACCGGATCATAACCGAGAAGGGCATAACCACCTTGATGGTTACGCACAATCTCAGGTATGCGGTCGAATACGGCAACAGGCTGCTGATGATGCACCAGGGAGGATTTGTGATCGACGCCGCGGGGGAAGAAAAGGCAAGTCTGGGAGTGCCTGATCTGCTGAAGGTGTTCAACGAGATAAGCATCGAATGCGGGAACTGATGTCAAAAGTACAGTATAATATTTACATTTTTGCTTCATAATGTTAAGATTTCTTTAATATATAATTTTTAATTTTTTAGATATTATATCGATATAAAGGTATAATATAAAAAAATCCTTATGAAAGAGGAGAGAAGATATGGATCAAAACCCCAATGTTAACCCGAATCCGAC
>JAAYMG010000320.1 GCA_012521525.1 Clostridiales bacterium
TCGTTAAAACCTTCATACGGGTGATCTTCCCGCTCAGCCTGCCGGGCGTCACCAGCGGCATAACCATGACTTTCATGCCGGCGGTCACCACCTTCATAATATCCAAACTCCTTGGCGGCGGCCAGAACGCCCAGATAGGCGACCTTATCGAAAAGCAGTTCAAATCGGTCGGAGACTGGGGCTTTGGATCGGCAATGTCGGTGATCCTTATGATAATGATACTCATTGCCGCCGGATTCATGAACAGCTATGAGAAGGAAAAATCGGCAGGGGGTGTTTTGCTGTGAAGCGTTTTTTGAAAGCCCTCAAAGGAACCTATTCGGCTTTGATCTTCCTGTTCCTGTATGCACCCATCGCCGTGCTGATAGTGTTTTCGTTCAACGAGTCGAAATCCCGCGGCGCCTGGGGCGGTTTTTCCCTCAAATGGTATGAAGCGCTCCTGAGGAACAGCGAGATAATGCAGTCGCTGTTCAACACACTGTTGATAGCAGTCCTTGCCTCCCTTATCGCAACGGTTATCGGGACTGCCGCTGCCATCGGTATAAACAATATGCGCAAGGGCATGCAAAACTTGCTGATGAATATCAGTTACCTGCCCGTACTAAGCGCAGATATCGTTACAGGTGTCTCGCTGCTGATTCTTTATATGTTTATCGGTATCCCGCTTGGCAGAGTCTCTCTTCTTCTCTCACATATCACCTTTAATATACCGTATGTTATTTTGTCGGTGATGCCAAAGCTGAAGCAGATGAACAGATATACCTATGAAGCTGCGCTTGACCTCGGGTGCACACCGATGCAGGCGATCTGGAAAGTGGTCCTCCCGGAAATCATGCCCGGAGTCGTGACAGGCGCCATCCTCGCCTTCACCCTTTCCATAGACGATTTCGTGATTTCCTTCTTCACCACCGGCGCCGGGGTCAACACGCTGTCCATAACCATTTACTCCATGGTGCGCCGCGGGATAAAACCGGAGATCAACGCTCTCAGCTCGATCATGTTCGTCGTTGTCCTATTGCTTCTCTTCGTAGTCAATATCCGTTCTACGAGGGACGCAATAAAGCAGGAACGTCAGGCGCACTCAAACAGGTCGCTGAGATCTGTTCGATGATATTCTGATATGTTATTATGAAAGGAGAAATGCTAGAGTTGAAAAAATTTCTGTCGGTTGTCCTCATTGCGGTAATGGCCGCGACCCTCATCGCTCTTGGAGGCTGCTCGGGAGCAAATCAGGGCAAACAGGTTCTTAGAGTCTACAACTGGGGCGACTACATTGACGAGGAGGTCATTTCCATTTTTGAGGAAGAGACCGGAATCGACGTAATCTATGATACCTTTGAAACGAATGAGAGCATGTACACCAAGATCAAGACGACCGGGACCTCGACCTATGACGTGATCATTCCTTCGGACTACATGATAAAGCGTATGGCGGACGAGGGCTTGCTTGCCGAAATAGACATGTCCAAACTGGAAAATTATCCGCTGATCGACGACCGGTTCAAAGGTCTTGAGTACGATCCCGAAAATAAATACTCCGTCCCGTACATGTGGGGAACGGTCGGAATCCTGTATAATACCACAATGGTCGACGACCCTGTCGACAGCTGGTCGATCCTGTGGAACGAAAAATATGCGCGCAAAATATTCATGATGGACTCGGTCCGCGACTCCATCGGTATCACTCTCAAGATGCTGGGTTATTCCCTCAACAGCACAGACCTCGACCAACTCAAGCAGGCCGAGGAAAAGCTGAAGGAGCAGAAGCCTCTCGTATTGGCATATACGGGAGATGAGGTCAAGGACAAGATGATCGCCGGCGAAGCAGCGCTTGCGGTAGTATACTCCGGAGACGCGGTAACCAGCATCGAAAGCAATCCGGATCTTGCCTATGCCGTGCCGAAGGAAGGCACCAACCTCTGGTTCGATGCCATGTGCATCCTCAAGGATTCTCCGAACAAGGAAGCGGCGATGAAATTCATCGACTTCATGTGCCGCACGGACATAGCGGAAATGAACCGTGATTTTATCGGCTACTCCACCCCGCACAGCGAAGTATTCGAGGCATTGCCGGATGAGATCAAGAACGATCCCGTTCAGTATCCTTCGCAGGAAGTGCTTGATAACAGTGAAGTATTTGCCGACCTGGGTGAAAGCGTAGCTTACTATGAAGACCTTTGGGTCCGCGTAACAACAGGTTAAACCAACTCCCAAACACAAATACTCCGCCCTGCAGTCAGAAATGCAACCAATGCTGATCTGCAGGGCGTGATTTGTGGATGTCGATTATCCTTGACACAAAGGTCATATCGTAATAAAATCGAATAAAAGTATTCAAAAAAATGATATCAGGAGGCAAAAATGGCAAATACAGGTTCTCTATATGATACTCCCAAACTGGGATTCGGCGCGATGCGCCTTCCGAGGACAAAGACCGGCGAGATCGATATCGAGCAGGTCAAGGAAATGGTCGATATTTTCCTTGACAGGGGATTTACTTATTTTGATACTGCCTATGTCTACACGGGTTCGGAAGATGCTCTCCGGGAGGCCCTGGTAAAAAGGCATCCGAGAAGCGCTTACACGATCGCGACAA
>JAAYMG010000321.1 GCA_012521525.1 Clostridiales bacterium
GGAATATCCAGTCCCGCGATATAATCCTTGAGTCTTTTCAGTGTGTCACTTTCGGGATCAAGGATGTCTATTTTATTGGCGGCAACTATCTGGGGACGGGATGCCAGTTCCGGGTTGTATAAAGCAAGCTCCTCGTTTATGGTATTGAAATCTTCAATGGGATCGCGTCCTTCGCTTCCGGCTGCATCTACCAGATGGATCAGCAGCCTGCAGCGATCTATATGTCGCAGGAAGTCATGCCCAAGGCCCGCTCCCTCATGAGCCCCTTCAATAATGCCCGGGATGTCGGCGACCACGAATGATTCGGTGTCGTCTATCGATACGACACCCAGGTTGGGCTGCAGAGTAGTAAAGTGGTAATTTGCGATTTTAGGCCTTGCGGATGAGACCATTGAGAGAAGGGTAGACTTGCCCACATTCGGAAAACCTATGAGCCCGACGTCTGCCAGGAGCTTCAGCTCCAGAAGTATCTCCTTTTCTTCGCCGGGCATGCCCCGCTTTGCAAATCTCGGAGTCTGCCTTGTCGGTGTAGCAAAGTGCGAGTTGCCCCATCCACCGTTGCCGCCCCTGGCGGCAACGAAGGGTTTGCCGTCGGACATGTCATGGATGACTGCCCCGGTATCGGGATCGCGAACGACGGTAGCCCGCGGGACTTTGATGATAAGGTCTTCGCCGTTCTTTCCGGAGCACTTTTTTCCCGCACCAGGGGATCCGTTCTCAGCGACATATTTTCTTCTGTATCTGAAGTCCATCAGTGTGGACATATGGTCGTCAACGACCAGGATCACGTCACCGCCTTTCCCGCCGTCTCCGCCGTCGGGACCACCGGCAGCAACATATTTTTCGCGGTGGAAGGAGACGGCACCGTCTCCGCCTCTGCCTGCTATGACTTTTATTTTTGCTGTATCGATAAACATAATTAATAGTCCCTCACTTATAACGGATAGTGAAAAAAACGGTATCGATAGCCAGTAAACATATAAGTTAGAATACTGTGCCGAATTTACGTGAAGATCAGCGGGATCCATGCGGATCAGATCGCATATCGGGTCATCTGAGAGATCGCTTCCGCCGGTCGGTATTTATTATATCATAAATGCATTAAAAAACCCGCCAGACTTTCACTTTTCAGTGGAGGAAAGGCGAGTTTTCGTTGTTTTGATTTTTGTGGCTATTCGACGGCGTAAACCGAAACTCTTTTACGGTCTTTGCCGAAGCGCTCATAACTGACTTTACCGTCAATAAGTGCATAGAGCGTGTCGTCACTGCCTCGCCCGACGTTCAGGCCGGGATGTATTTTTGTCCCGCGCTGACGGACAAGGATGTTGCCGGCCAAAACGAACTGGCCGTCCGCCCGCTTGACGCCAAGGCGCTTGGACTCTGAGTCGCGTCCGTTTCTGGTAGAACCGACACCCTTTTTATGAGCGAAAAATTGAAGTCCTATCTTAAGCATCTTGCTGCACCTCCATAACTTTGATGTAGTCCGGATATTCTGCGGATAGCTCCTTCATGTACCTGGCAAACCCCTCAAAGACGGCATCGCCGACCGTTGCATCCGAGCCGTAAGCCGAAAGGGAAGTGCGGCTGAAAGAGAGAAAGGCTTTATCATGGTTTGCGGTAAACTTGACATCCAAATGGAGGACCTCGTTCAATATGACCTCCGCATAACGGACCGCAGATGTGATGGCAGCGCAGACGATGTCTTCGCCTTCCGCCGCATAACCGCTGTGACCATGTATCTCAATCCGGGAGATATCTTTGTCCTTTCTTAGCACACGTACGGTAGTCATCAGGCTTTTATCGATGTGATCTGGACCTTTGTATAAGGCTGTCTGTGACCAGATTTGCGTCTGTAGTTCTTCTTGGCCTTGTACTTAAAGACGATGATCTTTTTGCTTTTACCGTTTTTGACTACGTTGGCCTCGACGCTTGCGCCGTCCAGATAGGGAGCGCCAAAACGCGACTTTTCGCCGTCTACGACTGCCAACACCTTGTCAAACGAAACGGTATCGCCCTCGGCAACATTCAGCTTCTCGATGTATATTACATCGCCTTCGCTTACCTTGTACTGTTTGCCGCCGGTCTCAATGATTGCGGTCATCCGGTAGCACCTCGTTTCTTTTCAATCTCGCTCTGCAGGCGGGATCCACTCCTCTTGAGCCTGTTCAAAGCGGCACACAATAGTATATCAGTTTGTGGTCGATATGTCAATTAAATTCGCACTATTTGCGAAAAATCTTACTGTCTGCATTTCATAACATGAGTTTTTTTGCGCTGTCTATATCCTTAAGGATCTGGAGCCTGAGTTCTTCCAACGTCGGGAAACGGATTTCGGGACGAAGATATTTCAAAAATTCCAGCCTTATTTTCCTTCCGTACAGATCGCCTTCGTAGCCTATAATGTATGTTTCCGTCAACAGTTCTCCGGTCCCGGTGACGGTCGGTTTCGTGCCCACATTGGTCACGGCAGGATAAGCTTCCGTGTCTTCCGATAATCTCACCCTTGTGACATATACGCCCCTGGCAGGTGGCTGGACACCTGAAGGGATGGGGACGTTGACGGTAGGTATGCCAATGGTCCGTCCGATTTTTTTCCCTGATACTACCACACCCGATAGCAGGTGTGCATGTCCGAGAAACAGGGCTGCATTTTCCATGTCACCGTTTGCAACCAGATTCCGAATATGTGTTGAACTGACGGTGATGCCGTTGAGGATCACTCTGTCGACTATGTCGCATCCGATTCCGAGGGCGGCTGCTTCTGCCTTCAGGAGTTCGGCATTTCCTTCTCCGTTCTTCCCAAAAGTATAGTCCCAGCCTGCTATCAGGTGGGCAGCATGGAGCCTGCCGACGAGAATATCATGAATGAAGTCACGCCAGTCAGTCATCACAAGTGTTTTATCGAACCTGGCAAAAATGACGCTTTGAATGCCGAACTTTTTCCTCAGGATATACTCCCGGTCCTCTGCGGAATTCAAGAGGGGCACAGATTTTCCCGTTATTTCGGCTGCGGGGTGGCGGTCGAATGTATAGACGGTCGGAACAAGACCTTTTTCTTTAGATACTTCAAGCGTCCGTTCCAGCAGCTTAGCGTGCCCCAAATGGACGCCGTCAAAAAATCCAAGCGCTATCGCAC
>JAAYMG010000034.1 GCA_012521525.1 Clostridiales bacterium
AAGTCTCCATATGCTGCGCGCTGCTTCATAAGCCTTCCGTAGTCATATTCGACGAGCCTATGGTCGGTCTTGACCCTTACGCCATAAAGGAGCTGAAACAGGTCTTCCATGAGCTTCGGGCGGAAGGCTGCTCGATCCTGATCAGCACCCATATGATAGACAGTGTCGAGGATTACTGGGATATCGCTCATATAATGGTCAACGGCAAAATAGTCGCGACCAAGCAGAAAAACGGCGGCGACACCTCCGGCGACAAATCGCTTGAGGAGCTCTTCTTTGAGCATACGGAAGGGGTGCAGAGACAGTAATGGGTGCTTTGTCTTATCTCTATCTAACCCGATGGAAAAACAGGCTGAAGTCGCTTGTCAAAAGTCCCGGACAGCTGATCGTTTTGCTGATTTTTGCAGGCTTGCTGATCATGAATATTTTAACTCCCAGGTTTGAAAAGCAGCCCCTGCATCGCGATATTTCGGAACTATACGCCGGGATCGCCGGAGTATATGCTTTGATGTTTATAATGATATGCTCTAACGGTATCACCCGCGGCGGCTCGCTGTTCTCTATGGCAGATGTGAACCTGTTGTTCGTGTCAAGCATTCCGCCCACAAGGATCCTGTTCTACGGGCTTATCCAGCAATTAAGCTCGTCGATCATGGTCGGCCTTTTCATCCTCTTCCAATATTCATGGATGAATCTTACATATGGCGTCAATTATCCATTCATCCTTCTGGTGCTGCTTGGTTATGCGCTATGTGTATACTGCGGACAGGTCACATCGATGGTTATTTACGCAAATGTGAGCAGCTCCATCAGGAAAAGGCGTACTGCCAAAGCCATTCTTTGGGGGCTGTGCTTAGTATTTGTCGCATATATTGCATATCATGGGTTTACAAGCAGTTCAGGATTGCTGAATGGTATTGTGTCAGCGGCGAACAGCAAGGTGGTATCTCTGTTCCCTGTTGCAGGCTGGCTTAGATATGCCATTGTCGGAGTTGTCGAGGGTGAACCAACGTCTGCAATTATGGGATTTGGTGCAATAGTTATATATGTTGCCGTGTTGGCCGTGCTCATAAGCAGGACAGGTGACTCATATTATGAGGACGTCCTTCAGTCGACAGAACGCACCTTCCAGGTGATATCGGCAAGAAAGTCGGGACAAATTAACGAAGTGGCGCCGGAAAACATAAAGCTTGGGAAAACCGGCATAAACAGAGGTTTTGGTGCAAGCGTCCTGTACTATAAGCATCGCCTGGAGAACCGGCGATCCCGGGTTTTCATTTTTGATACGTATACGATCATATTCCTGATAATGAACGTCATTTTTGCGTTCTTTATGCGCAAAGAAGGCGGCCTGCCGGCGATTTTCTCGTTTTCGACCTACATGCTGATTTTTGTTGGGTGGCTTGGCCGATGGGTAAAGGAACTCGTAAAACATTATATCTATCTGATACCTGAGCCTCCGTTCCGCAAGCTGTTGTACTGCATCAGGCATGCAGTGCAGGGAATGTTTCTCGAGGCATTCATACTATTTGCCATCGTTTCTATTATAATCGACATTTCGCTCCCGGAGTTCATTCTGGCGGTTCTGGCGCGTGTGTCCTTCGCCATGCTATTCTTGTCGGCCAACATATTTGTTGAGCGCTTCTTCAGCACAATCACGGTTAAGATACTTGCGGTATTGATATACTTCCTGAGCATGATAGTTTTCGCTGTTCCCGGTATTGCAGTGACAGTCATTCTCTCTTTGACTCAGGTCGTACCGCTGCCGGAGAATATCCTCATCCTTTCCACGCTTGCTATAATCAACACGATCGTCACTCTCATAGCAACCTACGCAAGCAGGAACATGCTTGAGTACGCCGAACTCAACAGCAGATAAAGAACGACCAAGCGACCAAGGGGACGGTTCTTGTGGCGAAAAGCCAGGGGGACGGTTCTTTTGGCTGATTTTCAGCCAAAAGAACCGTCCCCCTGGCTTTTCGTCCCCTGTTCGGTCCGTGGTCGCTAATATACCCGGTGTATATTATTGATGATTTCTTCGACAAGCTTCGGTACGAGAGTTTTTGAGATACTGTGATTCATTCCCGGTATTATAACAAGCTGCGAGTTTTTAATGCTGGATGCCAGGTCTTCGGCGTTTGCGGTATCGACAAGCACATCGTCGGCACCATGGATGATCGCGGTTGGTGCAATAATATTCTTCAGGTTATCGCGTCTATATGAACTGATAAAACGGTCAAGGAAAACAGCGGTTTGCTGCCTCAGGAGTGCGTCCGGGTCATAATCGCGCTCGACGCTCTTTCTTACCCGTTCGGCAATTTCACACTCGCACGAGGGATAGCCGGGGCTGTCAAGCACCTTTTGCGTCTCGATATTATATTTGATATATCCTTCCCGATCTCCGGCCTGCGGGACCGGCGGTACTTTTGCAAACGCTTCCGGCTTTGCTATTACCGGGATCTC
>JAAYMG010000322.1 GCA_012521525.1 Clostridiales bacterium
CTCTCCCAATACGAGTGTCAAGAATGCCAACAGGACTGTTATGACGATGACCGAAATGGTGTCGAGCACCTTTGGGGATATCCCCACTCCTGCTCTCAATGCGAATTCTACAAGATAGTCCGAAAAATTCTCGGCAGCGAACGCACTTCCAAGAAAACCGGCCAGCGTGATCCCTATCTGTATCGTGGCCAGGAACCTGGAAGGCTGCTCAGTCAGCTTTACAAGCCTTTTGGCCTTTTTGTCACCCGAATCAGCGGATTGCCTGAGCGCTATATCATTGAGTGATATAACCGCAATCTCAGCACTGGCGAAGACCGCATTCAGAAGGATAAGTACCAGCTGAAGCAGCAACTGACCGGGTAAACTGTCGCTGGGCAAAAAACCATCACCTTTCAAAAACAAGCTAATATGAAGTAGATTATATCAGTCAGGATGTTTTTCCACAACATTCAATTTGAAACCGAAAAGAACGATTTATACGTGTTTTGACTGTATGATCGAATTATATCGAAAATATCCGCTAAATCGCGCTCTTACTGTCCGTTGCTTGGTTTTCTTTCCTCGGAAGCCGCCCGAAATACTCACGGTAGACCTTATAGAACTGCGTGATGTTGGTAAAGCCGCACTGCTCGGCCACATCTCTGACGGGAATGTCAGTTGAAGACAACAGCTTCTCTGCCCTTTCCATCCTGAACCCGTTGCGTATCGTAACAAAGCTCTTGCCGGTATGCTCGACAAGCAGGCTGCTGATATAGTTGCTGTTATAACCGATGTGATCTGCTACCGAGTTGCGTGTGCAGTCGACGCAATTTTCATGTATGTAACTGATTATTTCAGCAACCATGGAGTTGGGCTTTTTTGCGTAGACCGCCTTTTCGGGGTTGAGTGTGCTCTCCCGCCACAGCAGCGCAAAAACGGTCCTCAAATAGCTTTCTGCCAGTACTTCCGCAGCCACCTGGTCCGGATCGAAGTACTCGCACATCAGCCTTGCCATCGCGTCCTGTATAGACTCCGTATTCCTCATTTTCAAAAACAGGTGATTTGGCCTGGTCGTATCACTGTATAATGCTTCTATTATGAACGATGACAGATCATTTGCGCCGATCAGGGTCTTATCAAGTATAGCACTGGCTGCGTGGGGCATGAGGATGATGTTCACTAAAATATCTGTCTCGCGGGTTTTCAATATACTGTGCACGCTTCCGGGCTTCATAAATACAAAATCGCCGGGTTCCATCACGATCCTGTGTCCGTCGACTATATTAACACACACTCCTGAATACATATAGTTTATCTCGAAGTATGTGTGCATATGATCGACATGGGTGACAAACCGGGGATTTTTCTGAATGCAAAGCCACCTTTCAACGCCTTTCATGCCCGCGTGAAATGATGGAGGCGTCCTCCTTTGCAATACCTCATTCCTGACATGCTGGGGACTGTTGTTGATCTGTATACTCAGATTGTCATCCAAAGTGTAATAGTACACCAGCGGCTTGGTCAGGTTTCGAAATTGCTCCGGGACGCTGTTGTCCCGATATCTTTCTCTGGATATTTTCTCGTTCTCCGTCAGTTCCGCAAGAAAAACGTTGAGTTCGTTCAATGTCATATCGCTGCTCCTCCTTTGCAGCCTTTCCGCAATGATTCCTCCTTCGGTCTTTCATCACAATTTTTTACTGTCGCGCATAATATTTTTTCATACTTTTATACATTTCAAAACCTACTTTACCACAAATCAAATCCTTTGTCATTTATAAATTGCCGTAATTTCCTGTGCAGGACCGGTTCATGCCTGTGCAGGACCGTCTTATGCAATATTGCTGCTTCCGGAATGAGCAGTCGATAAAAAGGGATCGACAATTACAGTCCATCCCTTTTTGCACGAAAATTCAATTACAAACCTGTATATCTATACCACGCCGGTCTTATTCGAGCGTGATTTCGACCTTTTTGTCATCTTCCTTGAGAATGGCCGACAACATGTCATTGTTGAAGGTCCTTGCGGGAAGCATGCACAGGAGATGTACTTCGTCAGTATCTATCGCATACTGGGTACCGTGGATGACAAGCGGATTGAGCTTGACAAATGTCCCCTTGGGGACGATGAATGCTTCCAGCTTGCCGGAATCCCAGCGCTCCGGCGGCCCGAATGCGGGGCCGACATAAATTATGACGTCTCCGTCGAGAGGCAGCAGCCCTTCGCAAGTCCTCGCATGGGCCTCCATGAAGGAAACGATGTTCCTGTCGGTTTTCCTGACGTGGCAGACCGAAACGGTAGGTGCTCCGCCAAATTCAAGAGTCATAACATCGGGAAAGAACCCAAAGGGAGGAAGTACCGACTTTTTTGCGAGGTCAGCCGTGTCAAGCAGGTCCTGGTAAGCTCCGTATCTCGCAAACCCCTCGGGGGTCAACGGTTTGGCAACGATCTGTTTCATATACTGATCCTCATCCTATCACATTTTTAGATTGGCACAGATTTATAAATACCTTCTCACTGGTTTTTGTCATATGCAGAGATCGGCAGTTCATCGAATATTCGAATATTCGTCAATTCGGCTATTCGACATATCCGCTTTCTTTCATGATAAGGTAGGAAGCGGTCAGCGCCTCGACCTGCGACAGATTGTATTGGAAATCCTGCTCGAGGACGGCCCATTCGACGCCGATCTCCGACGCAACTTTCAGGCATTCTCTCAGGTTCAGCACGCCGGTGCCGGGTGCGACAAACTGCGGCATAATGTTGATCCCGCCGTCCCTGCGCGGCATCTCCACCGTACCGGGAATGAAGTCTTTGACATGGATCGCGCTGCTGAGCCTGTCACCGAGATCGCGCATAACGACCGCGGGATCCTTTCCGCCTGCGAGGCACCATCCTATATCCAGCTCGATTTTGAGGTTTTCGGAGTTGGCGCACATCAGGTACAGCGCCGGAACACCCCGATAGCACAACTGGAGCTCTATATCGTGGTTGTGGAACGCGAATTCGATGCCTTCCTTCTTGCACTCGGTCGCCACGGCCTCCAGTTCCTCGATTTCCTTCATGACCTCATCGTATGTAGGGGGAACTTCCTGATCGCTGAAACGATAACGGCCTACGACACCGGAAAACAAGGTGATCCTCTTGACTCCAAGTCTGTGGCAGTTGGCGATGATATCTTCGAGCTTTACTTCGCTGCCATCCATTCTCCTCTTCATGTACCCGCTCGTGATCGGCACGATGCCGAACCCTTTTACTCTCTTCAGGTTCTCTTCAACGTCTCCGCGAAGGAGCATGTCACCCCCCTCAAAGCCCTTGAATCCGAGCCTGGCGTATTTTTCGAGACACGCATACATGTCGAAGTTGGGGTCGCCGAAGGGCATAAACCCTATAAATGCCGCTTTCAGTTTTGCCATCTCTGTTACCTCTTTTCATTGTAGAGATTGATTTCATGTTCCAGCAAATAAACTCAGTAAGCTGTTTCCGCTATTGCATTTATAAGATCTTAATAATAGTAAAATGATCTTATATCAAATATCTTATTTCAACAGTTCGGATCTACTCAACCAACCCGGATTCCTTCATGACGAGGTAATCTACCTGGAGCGCTTCCATC
>JAAYMG010000323.1 GCA_012521525.1 Clostridiales bacterium
CAGCTCACAGGCCAGGTGGATCCGGATACAGGTGCAACTGTCTATCGTTTTTCGATCAACGGAACCGAGTTCACTTTCACGTCCGAAGATACTATAAGTTCCCTTATATCGAAGGTGAACGCCAGCGACGCCGGAGTCACCATTACATATTCTTCACTTGAGGACAAGTTCTTCCTGACTTCAAAGGACTACGGTGCCGGTTTTGACATAACGATGGAAGACGGGGACGGCAGCAACCTGCTGTATAGTCTTTTTGGTGACGATTATACGGTTGCCGCAGGCCAAAATTCCATCCTGAGCGTCAACGGAGTGGAAATACAGAGGAGCGGCAACAGCTTCACGATAGACGGCGTCACGCTTACATTGAAGGAATTGACGGACACCCCGGTTTCTATAGAAGTCGAGCGCAATTCGGATCAGATCCTGGAAGGGATAGTCGAATTTGTCAACGAGTATAACAAGCTGATCGATGAGCTCAATGATCTCATCAGGGCAAAACCCACTTACAGGGACTATCCTCCGCTGACCGACGCACAGAAGAAGGAGATGTCGCAGCGCGATATCGAGCTCTGGGAAGAGAAGGCCCGCGAAGGACTCCTTCGCAACGATCCGACGATTTACAACCTGCTGAACAGCATGAGAAATGCGCTGTACAGCAGGATACCCGGAGCGGCATATGCTCTCTATGACCTGGGTATTGAAACTTCGGGCTTATATTCAGATTACGGGAAGCTCGTTATTTCGGATAAGTCCAAGCTCATTAAGGCATTGGAGTCTGATCCCGAATCGGTCAGGATGCTGTTTACCGATGAAGTAAAAGGCATAGCTTCACAAATCAACAATCTGATCAATTCAGCGACAAAGGTAAGTTACGCATCATCCGGTTCACTTGTACGGCTGGCGGGAACGTCCGCCTTCACAGGCAGGAGCACTATCGACCGCCAGATAGAACAGATCGAACAGCGGCTTGAAAGACTCCAAAAACAGTACAACACCGAAAAGACGCGGTACTGGAACCAGTTCAACAGGATGGAAGAACTTATTGCTGTAATGTATCAGCAGAGTTCATGGTTATATTCGATGTTCAACTATTAGAAAATTGATCAAGGATTAGCGGAGGAATGTATAATGGCACTTGCCGCGTACGACAAGTATCGGGAACAGACAATAATGACGATGACCCCTGGAGAAATGGTCGTCCGCCTTTTTGAGGAAAGCGAGAAGCAGATCAGCTTCGCCATTATGTGTATCGAGAAGAAGGACATTCAGGGGGCAAATGCGTCGCTGCAGAAGGCTCAGAGGATATTCAACTATTTGAAAGCATCCCTTGATTTCAAGTATCCGATATCCAGAAACCTTTCCGAGCTTTATGACTTTTTCAACAGGAGGCTCATTGAGGCGAACATCAAGAAGATAAAGGAGCCTGCGGAAGAGATACTTCCACTGGTCACCGAACTTCGGGAAGCTTTCCAGCAGGGCGAGCGCCTCGCACGGATGAAATAAAACCTCTTAACATATATATTCGTTGCAGACTCCCGTGCCATGGACAGCCAGGCACGGGGGTTTTTGTCACGCCGGAAAGGGGACTGTCAGATGAGGGTAATTTTGGATGCCCTTGAAATCTGCAATATTTCGACATAAAACTTGATTTTTTTTCAAAATTTGTTAAAGTAATTGATGAAGGGTCCGATAAGTAAAGATAGGCGGAGGTGTTTTCGATGCAGCTGTTCAACAATTCGGAATTCAAGGCTATGCAGAAGGCAATGGATATGCTTTGGCTGAAGCAGAAAGTCATATCAAACAACATTGCCAATGCCGAAACACCCGGATACAAGGCAAAATCAGTTTCTTTCAAAAATGTGCTCAGTTCGGAGTATTACCGCAGACACCCCGAAATGGTCGACGAGCTCGAACCGGTCGTCACTGTTGACAACTCCACATCGATAAGGGTCGACGGAAACAATGTCGATCTTGACAAGGAGAGCTTGGAGCTCTGGAGGACTTATGCCCAGTACTCGTATCTGCGTGAAAGGATGTCCGGTCAGTTCAAAAACATGCGGTATGTAATAAACAACCTGTAAACTCGTGAGACAGTGCATCAGATCAGGGTATTGTAAATGAAAGCACGATGGAGATGTGTAGTATGTCGTTTTTGAATTCGTTGAATATCGCCGGCTCGGCGCTGACGGCTGAGCGCTTTCGAATGAATATAATCGCGCAGAACATAGCAAACCAGAACGTTACCCGGACGGAGGACGGAGGGCCTTACCGCCGCAAGCAGGTGGTCTTTCAGGAGCGCAGGCTGGACTTCAAGTCCGTCCTGAAAGGGAAACAGACCCAGGTTTCGGGACAGGGCGGCGTACGCGTGTCGGAAGTCGTCGAAAGCGATGAACCGTTCAGGATGACATACGATCCGACCCACCCCGACGCAAACGAAGACGGATACGTCCTCCTGCCCAATGTGGACACGTCGGAAGAAATGGTGGACTTCATGGCTGCGTCGCGCGCTTACGAGGCAAATATCACCGCGCTCAACATAGTCAAGGCCATGGCGATGCAGGCGCTTGAGATCGGCAAATAGCCATAAAGATAAGTGTGCATGCAGGAATCAGAAGGAGTGGTTTGAAGTAATTTCTTGTATGTTAATTTAATGTCAAAATGTGTAGAATTATGACTTTGAAGTAAAATATTTTATGAAGTTTGTTGACAAACTTCGACAGTAAGTTTATACTATTGAATAACAGTTCAGGGATAGAATTGGATATATGTTCATGTTAGAGACAACATGAGGCATTATGAATTGTACCAGGGATGGTTAGGTTCATTTCATAATGGTTTTCAAAATGTTGTTAAGGGCACAATTAGCGAAAGCTAATCTCGCAAAGCTATAGGGTCTAAACCCGAAAGGGCATGACAGCCAGTTGCCATATATCACCGACTGCTAGCTTTATGCTGGTCTTTTTGTGATATTCGAAAACTGTTGTGAATTGTGCCTAGATATCTTAACAGATCCGGGTGCAATTTATTTTTTTAGCTTTCGCATAAAGCCCGGTCATATACCGGCACGGATGTCTGAAACATCGAGCTTTGATTTATTTTAGGAAGTAATATATATGGAGTGGTAAGGTATGTATATAGTTCCGATATCACAAATGCCGCCTGTTTCATCCCTTGGTGCAGTGACCCCGAAAAGTGAAAGCAGCAGTACGACTTCCAAAACGGAGCTGCCTTTTTCCGAGGTCATCAGGGAGGCATACAGAAATCTGACAGAGCAGCAGGAGATCGCAGCAATGGATGCCTTTGAGCTGGCACTGGGTGAAACGGACGACCTGCACACGCTGATGATCAATGCCGAAAAGGCGTCGATAGCCCTGGAACTGACAGTTCAACTTACGTCCAAGGCTCTCAATGCGTACAACGAGATCATGAGGATGCAGATCTGAAAAGTATAAACTGTATAAAAAATGTGGTAGGGTAGAATGTTGAATCAGGCGAAAAAGATATTGGGCCAGTTTAAGGAGTTCTGGGAAAAGCAGACCAAGAAGAGAAAAATAATAATGCTGGGCGTGATTGGTGGGATCGTTTTAGTGTCCGTCATTGCTGCTGTATTGCTAAATTCAGGAAAAGACGGTTATGTCGCGTTATATACCGGGCTGGAGGCAAATGAGAGCATCGAAATTTACAGGATGCTCCAGGATTTGTCTGTTCCGGCCAGGATCGATTCGTCGGGGCAGATCCTTGTTTTGGAAAGAGACAAGGATATGCTCCTTATTCAGTTGGCGGCGCTTGGATATCCAAAGTCCACCCTGAGCTACGATATTTTCACGAACAATGCCGGACTTACTACAACGGAATTTGAAAAGAAACAGTACCTGCTGTTCCAGCTGCAGGAAAGGATAGCGGATACCATAAAGCATATTGAGGGTGTCAGGGACGCCATCGTGACATTGGTCATACCCGAAGAAAGCAGCTATGTCTGGAACAACGATTCCAACCAGAAGAGCTCGGCGTCGGTCTTGATCACGATGAAAGACGGTGTGCGCCTGTCATCCGACAAGATTGCGGGCATCAAGAATCTGATCGCTTCGGCTGTACCGAAAATGAGCCCCGAAGACGTCATACTCGTCGATGCGGCCACCTCCCTGGAGATGGTTGAGGATGATAATAAGCAGGACAATACATACAACCTCAACAGGCTGGATTTCGAGTCCCAGCTGGAGCAGAACCTTGTCAACAAAGTAAAAGAAGTTCTTTCCCTGGCCTATTCTGAGAATGAGATGCGCGTAGCCGCAACGGTGGTCATTGACTACAGCAGGATGATAACCGAGCAGATGGAGTACAAGCCGGAAGAAAACGGCCAGGGGGTCCCATATAAACTTTATGAAAGCTATAAGATGGATCCCGAAGATCTTGCATCCGGTATTCCTGGTGAGGAGACGAACACGGATGTACCGATATATGTAGACAGTGATGACGACGGCAAACCGGATACAGTTTATTATGTCCGTGATGTTGACTACTTTGTAAGCTACATAAAGCAGCAGATAGAAAAGGATAATACGCAGTTGGTTGACGCATCGATTGCGGTTTCTCTCAAGGACGGTGCCATGACAGAAAGGAAAAGGCAAAACATCATAAGCCTCGTTTCTGACGCAACGAACGTTCCTGAGGAAAACATCACGGTCTTTGATCTGATGGCGCCTGTCGAGGAAGCAGAGCCGCCCGCTGCAGATGATGAACCGCAGGTGAGTTTGTTGGATCAGTTCATGCCATTCATTTTGATCGGAGCCGGCGTCCTTGCATCACTCATAGTCATCCTCATCATAGTGCTTATCGTTATGAGAAGCATAAGGAAGAGAAAGGCCAGGAAGAAATCCGAAGCCGAAGAGCTCGAGGAGCAGCTTCAGGAAGCTCTCAGACATGAAGAGGAAGAGCAGCGCAGGAAGCTCCGCGGTGCGGCCCTGGCAAGCCTCAATCAGGAAAACAAGATCACCGAGGAAGTCAAGCAGTTTGCTAACGAAAATCCCGAAATCACAGCGTCACTTATCCGTTCCTGGCTTAAGGAGGCTGAATAGAGATGGCGACCCGCAGATTTCCTTCCTCAAGACTTACCCCGTTGCAAAAAGCTGCGGCGGTCATCATCACGCTGGGAAGCGAAAATGCTTCGAAGATATACAAGTTCCTGCGTGAGGATGAGATCGAGAAGCTGTCTGTCGAGATCGCGAAATTCGATCACATATCTCCTGAGGAGATCCGAGAAATAGTAGAGGATTTCTACGGCTTATGCATTACAAAGAAAGTGATCTCCGAAGGAGGGATCGAGTATGCGAGGGATGTCCTTGAAAAGGCATTTGGCCCGAAGCAAGCTGCATCATATATGGAACGCGTGACAAGGTCCCTGCAGACCCGCGCATTCGAATTCGTGCGCAAGGCAGACTATAAAAACCTGTTGGCCATCCTTCAGAACGAGCACCCTCAAACGATCGCACTCATCCTTTCATACGCGCGTGCCGACCAGGCTGCCCAGGTCCTTGCCGAGCTTCCGAAGGACCGGCGGATAGATGTCGTTGAGAGGATCGCCAACCTGGACAGGGCCAATCCGGAAATCATAAGACTTGTTGAGGAAGTCCTTTCCAAGAAGTTTGAAAACATCGTAGTAGATGTGGTCGAGATCGGCGGCGTCAACTACATGGCCGACATAATGAACCAGGTCGACCGCGGAACGGAAAAACAGGTATTTGACGAGTTGTACGCTCGCGATCCGAAACTTGCCGATGAGATCAGGAAGCGCATGTTCGTATTCGAAGACATCGTATATCTGGACAACCTCTCGATCCAGACCTTCCTGAGGGCAGTAGATACCAAGGATCTTGCGATCGCGCTGAAAGCGGCAAATCCGGAAGTTGCGGAAGTCATATTCCAGAATATGTCATCCCGTATGCAGGAGACCATCAAGAGCGATATCGAATATCTGCATAACGTACGGCTTCGTGACGTTGAGGAGGCTCAGCAGCGCATAGTGTCCATCATCCGAAATCTGGAGGAGGAAGGCGCGCTGGTCATCTCGAAGGGCGGAAAGGATGATGTATTTGTATAGGGTCATCAAGCCTGATACTGTTTACTTTTCAGACAATGTATATACAGTGGATTTCAGCTTACCCAAACCAGTAAAGAACCCGGACGTTTATGATGATGACGGATCCGGCGGGGATCCCGGCAGCAACGCAGAAAGCCGGGCCTACGCAGACCCCGTCGATCTTCCGGCTGATGAAACCGTTTCGGAAGAGGATGTATGGAATCGGTTGAAGGAAATGCTTGAACTGGAGCGCCAGTTAATCATCAGCCAGGCCTACAAGGAGGCTGCAGGCATCCAGACACAGGCTTATAACGAAGGTTTGAGGAAGGCGACGGAAGAAAAAACAGCGGAAATCAGCCAGGCGATCAGCAGGGTCGAAAGTGCAGTAGCCGACATCAGAAACCTTGTAAAATCAAGACTCGACGAATATGAGCAAATACTGGTCGACATTTCGGCTGAGATAGCTTCCAAAGTGTTGCACCGGAAAATCGAGCAGGACGACTCTGTTTTGACTGAACTGGTTCGCACTGCCGTCAGCGAGGTAAGAAACTCGGAATGGATCTCCGTAACGCTGTCAGACAAACTCAAAATGTCCCTGCAGGAGCTTGAGCGTACGATCAGACCGGCAGTTATGGACGGCAAGCTCGAGGTGGTTACAAAGAACGTTCCGCCGGGGACCTGCGTCGTCGAAACGCCCGACGGGATCGTGGACGCATCGATTGAAACGCAGATCAACAACCTGAAGAATTTGCTTGAGCAAATCCGGACCGCTTAGCTGCAGGGAAAGGGGGAAATGAGTTGCAGTTCGCTCAGATAAAAAGGAATATTCAAAAATGCGACTTGTTTACCCGACTGGGACGCATAGAACAGATCGTAGGCCTTACAGTCGAGGCGACCGGCCCCGCGTGCAATATCGGTGACATATGCATAATCGCATCCGAGGACGGGGAACGGGAGATGCCGGCAGAAGTAGTAGGTTTCCGGGGAAGCAAGGTCCTTCTGATGCCATACGGGGACATGAGCGGTATCGGGTATGGAAGTGTCGTCAGGAATACCGGAAAGCAGCTTCAGATAAGGGTAGGAAAGGATCTGATCGGAAGGACCGTTGATGCGATGGCAAATCCGATCGACGGGGGGCCTCCGATCAGGGCCGAGGCATATTATCCCATCAAGGGCGCGCCGCCGAATCCCCTGGATAGGCCGAGGATCCGGGAACCCATACAGATAGGGATCAAGGCGATCGACGGTTTGCTGACGATCGGCAAGGGACAGCGCATGGGGATATTCGCCGGCAGCGGCGTGGGCAAGAGCACGCTAATGGGCAGCATAGCACGGAACGTTAGATCGGACGTAAACGTCATCGCACTTGTAGGCGAGCGCGGCCGTGAAGTCATGGACTTTATCGAAAACTCCCTGGGCGAGGAAGGCCTCAAGCGTTCGGTCCTTGTGGTGGCCACTTCCGATCAGCCGGCCATGATGAGAAGCAAATGTGCCCTGACTGCCACCACGATAGCCGAGTATTTTCGCGACCAGGGCAACGACGTCCTCCTCATGATGGACTCCCTGACCAGGTATTGCATGGCGCTGAGGGAGATAGGGCTTTCCATCGGGGAACCCCCGGTCGCAAGGGGATATACGCCGTCGATATATTCTGATCTTCCAAAGCTTCTCGAGCGCGCAGGCAACTTCGAGAAAGGCTCCATAACAGGACTCTACACTGTACTCGTCGAAGGAGACGACTCCAACGAACCGATTTCGGACACGGTCAGAAGCATCATAGACGGGCACATAATGCTCTCGAGAAAGATCGCCGCGAAAAACCATTATCCTGCCATTGACGTTCTCGTCAGCCTCAGCAGGCTCATGTCCGAGATCGCCGGCCCGGAACATATCCGGATGGCAGGACGGCTCAGGAGTATCCTGGCGTTGTACAATTCAAATGAAGACCTGATCAATATAGGTGCTTACAAAATGGGGACAAACCCTGAGCTGGACCACGCGATCGCATGCAAGAACAGGATAGACGATTTCCTGAAACAGAGGACCGATGAAAACTTCGATTTGAAGGATACCCTCAGGATCATGGCGGAGGCCATACAATGAAGCCGTTCAGCTTTACACTTCAGAGGCTGCTTGATTTCAAGGAGCGCATGCTGGAAAAGGAAAAACTCACACTTGCCGCCCTAAGGGTCGAACAGCGGAAGCTGCAGGACCTGATCGATCACTTGCTTGATCAGATCTCCCTGCTGCAGGACATGATGAGGAAAAAGGCGGTAGAGGGTGCCTTTGCATATGAACTGCAGAGCCTCCAGTACCAGGTAGATATTTGCAAACACAAGCTCAGGAGCGCACGCGAAGAGAAGAAAAAAGTGGATCTGCAGGTGGAACGGCAGTTGCAGACAGTCCTCACAGTTGACAGGGAAAGGGCACAACTGGAAAAGCTCAAAGAAAAGCAGCTGGAAGAGTACAGGCTTGCCGAGTCACGGGAATCTGCCGAAATCATATCCGAATTCGTCTCCATGAATCTTATCAGGGAAAACAGCCGGTTAGGAGCATGAGTGACCGGTCTGATACAGGAATCATATGAAAGGGGGTGATTGTGATAGATGTGAACACAATAAGGGGTTTGCGACCTGATGCACAAACGGCGGGGCCGCATAGACCGGCAAATGAGCCAAAGGGCAAGAGCTCAGGCTTTTTCGAATTTATGATGAGCACTTTCCCGGCCGATAAGAGTTCCGGGATCCCCGCTCCTGCAGGACTGAAGCATAAGTCGGCAACCAGGCCGGCTGAAGGCATGGATCAAAATCCGGCTACGGAAGAGTTTGCGGAAAGCGATGGGAAAAAGCGATCTGCGCGACACGTGCAGGCACAGGATCACATGGCAGCCATTTACCCGTTTGGTTCGATGTTTGCAGATCCTCAGACGGTTCTACAGATCCACGTTGACGGAGGATCGTTGCCGGATGGGATGATCAGCCCGGAAGTCAACACAGGGATCCCGGCAACCATGCAGGCCGATCCGTTCGCAAGCAGCGGACGCATATGGCCCGGACCGGATGGAAGCCTTGATGTTCCTGCCGTAACGGTGTCCGCAGCCAGGTTAAACACGCTGGCAGAACAGGCAATTGGATCAAACGGCATCGATCAGGGAGTCGCAAATGGCTTTACCGATGCGGTATTCAACTCCGGGAACCAGCTCTCAGACGCCTGGGAAATACATGATCCCGACATTCGTGGGGAAAGTGGCGGACTGCAAAGCGGATCCGTTTCCTCCGAATGGCACGGAATGTCAGATGCTATGTCGGATATCGCAGGCGAAAATACCCTGGTGACGGGCAGTCTGACATCGGTCAACGGCAATCGAATCAAACCGGGCGGTTTGGATGGGGGAGCCGGAGCCCGGCAACCGGGACTTCCCGCAGAAGAAGTCGAAACGCGGCAGCCACTTGAGGCAGAAACACTCTACAGATTTGAGCAGTCAAGGTTAAGTCATTTGCGTGACCGGCGAGAACCGGCCGCAGAGCTGCAGGATTCAAAACCGCAGGAGGCTGAGAGCAGGGTCAATGCAGCCGGGACTGACGAAGATACCGGGTATAGAGCGATATTCGGGATCGGTCCTGCGGCGACCGCAGACACCGGAGAAATCAGCACGTATGGGCTTGAACTGCGGGAAAATGAAGAGCCTGCCGGAGCGACGGCGGAAGGGGCCCGGGATCTGTATGACCAGGTCACCGCAGGTGTGGAATCAGGCATCAGGAGCAATGCCGGCAACAGTTTTACGGTTCAGCTCAAGCCTGAAGGTCTTGGTAAAATAACCGTCGAAATGGTTGAAAAGGAAGGGCATATCAGGCTGAGGCTAACAGCCGACACCAGGGAAACCGAGAAGCTGCTGAGCGCCAAAGTTGATTTGCTCAGGGAGTCATTGAGGCATTTGAATGCCGAGGTCATTGAGGTAACGGGTACCGATGCCGGAAAGATCGGCAACAGTGCATTTATGGGAGGGCAGCCCGACCTGTTCCAGGCTTCATCGCAACAGCTTCAGTGGTCCTTCGAAGGACGTAACGGCGGCAGTGATCAGGAAGTTTTGCGGGGGGCATCCAAAGCCGCATCGGAGACCTATAATGAACCCGCTGTCTATTTAAAGGACATCGCAGGCCAACTCAACATATACGCATGAGGAGGTGAAGACTTGGACGCGATAAGCAATTATTATTACCCGGGAGTGAATAAAAGCGGTGAAATAAAATACGCCGAAAAAAACTCCAACTCTATGTTGAACTTCGACGATTTCCTGAAGCTTATGATCGCCCAGCTTCAAAATCAGGACTTCACAAACCCGGTGGACGATGCGGAATATATGGCGCAGCTGGCGCAGCTGTCCATGGTACAGCAGATGCAGAACGTATCGCAAAGTTCCCTCAGGAGCTATGCCGCGACCCTGCTCGGAAAGGTCGCGATGGTTTCGAAGCTGCTGGAGAACGGTGAGAGGGTCGAGGACACCGGATATGTCGACAGCATAACCTTTGCTGGAAATGAGGTAAAGCTTTTGATCAACGGCAGGTTGTACTCGATGAGCGACATAGTCCAGATCTTCGATCCGGCCTACATAGATCCTGGGACGACAAACCCATCACCGGAGAAAGACGATAAAGGCGATGCAGCGGCAGTTAACGAGCAGGGAACAGTATGATGCAAGGAGGTGTCGACATTGGAAGGGGCAAATTTCAATGTGAATAACTTTATCCGGCCTATCACGACAGGTACGCCGGCCCCCAAACCTAATTCCGGTGTGACACAGGAGCAGGGACGCCCGTTCTCCGAAATACTTGCCGAAAGATTGAAGGCGGAAAGCGGCGTAAGCTTTTCCAAGCATGCGATCCAGAGAGTGACTCAGCGCAACGTCGACCTGGATGAGGCAAACATGGAAAGACTCAGGGAAGGCCTGAGGCTGGCCGCCGAGAAAGGGCTTGGCGAGACGCTGATCCTGATAGACCAGACGGCGTTCATAGTCAATGCCAGGGCAAACAAGGTCATAACG
>JAAYMG010000324.1 GCA_012521525.1 Clostridiales bacterium
CCTGACCGAACCCAAGAATGCCCTGATAAAGCAATACAAGAAGCTCTTCGAAATGGATCAGGTAGAGCTTGAAGTCGAACCGGATGCACTCGAAGCGATAGCCGACAAAGCCCTGGAACGCAAAATCGGAGCCAGAGGCCTTCGTGCGGTAATTGAGGGTATCATGACTGACATAATGTACGAGGTCCCGTCCGATGAGACCATAGAAAAAGTCATCATAGCCAGGGATTGCGTCGTCAACAATGAGCCACCTATAGTCATACGCAATCCCGAAAAGGTCAGGACCGTGCCCAGTCAGACCAAGTCTGCCCGCACAAAGCAGCAGCGAGGCGGCGGGAGGATCGGTGCATAGCATAACTATACAATAATCAAACAAAACACGGCGGTATTTCCGGATAAAGGAAAATCCGCCGTTCGTTTTTGCTCGTTTTCATCATCTGCTAATGTCGCATGGTTATTTCTTTATTTCGAGGGGATCATGTAATGATAACGCTGAAGCAGCCGTTCTCCGATTTCATCGGCATATGAATATAGTCCGTCGAAATCGATCGTAGGATTATACAGTTTCTCGATATCATCATGGATCGATTTGGCTGCCCTAAGACCTTCCACAGCCTCGTCTAGAAGCGAGGCACATGTCCTTCTCATAAATCTTAGCCGCTGCCTGTTGCTGCGCAAAATGTTTGAGGGAATATATGCGTCTATATGTATTCTGCGATAAGGGGTGGGAATGCCGGGAAACCCTGAGTGCACTGTGACAAACCCGAGTGACAGTTCCGGAATGATCAGGTGGTCCAGTTTGAGGTCCGGGTTCATCGGACAGTAGCATGCAAAGACATCATAGCCTGCCGCTATAGCAGCATCACGAATTGGGGCGAGCATGAAGTGGCAATACCCATATGTATCGATTATCTCATACACCCTGTCACAGAGTTCGCTGACCGTTTCGGTCAATATTATGTTTCCTTTTGGCGTCATCCCGCTCAAAAAACGCCTTATTTCCCTTCCTTGACGGGGCTCTGCCTGGGAGCTCCTTGTCTTCCGGGAAGTGATTTCCCGCTTTATGATACCGGCAGCCCTCTTTTTTGCTTTTGCCGCGACGTCCATACTGAATACCGTACCAAAGAGGTCATCGCTTATGAACCTTGCAGCCTTGATACACCGATATACGCTGACGTATTTTGACTTGTATTCGGGTATAAGGTGTTTGATGGTGTTCCTGTCATCGCCCGAAATCAAATCTCCGTTGCAAAACCGACCCAGATCGAGGTACCTTTCGACTATATACGGATATTTGGGCTCCACAACATGTGTTGGGAGCCCATAAGGAAAAATATTAATGAGTCAGTAAGATGCAATCAGGGATTCATCAGCAGTCTTGCAAGCAGTGAGTCCTTTCCCAGAATCACAGTCTTATCGGGACCGTCGAGGGAGGCTTTCAGCGCTTCCAGAGCCTTCAAAAACTCATAGAACTCTTTCCTGTCATCGGTATTGTATGCCGAAGCCAACAGGCGCATATACTCGGCTTCACCTTCAGCCACAAGCTGTGCGGACTGCGCCTTCGCGTCGGAGATGATGATGTTAACCTGCTTGTCCACATCGTTTCGGATTATGGATGCTTCATATTCTCCGTCTGCAATGAATTTCTTGGCGATCTGGTTCCGTTCTGAGATCATCCTGTTATAGACCGCCTGTTCATTTCCGGCAGGCAAATCCAGCCTTTTTACCTTGACGTCGACGATGTTGATGCCGTATGATTCCGAGACGCTTGCAACGTTTTGCTCTATGGACTCATATATGATATTTCTTGTGTTTGCGTCATCCTGATTTATTATGTCATTTTGCTCAAGCGTACCCATCGCGTTTTTCAGGGCATTGTATGTCAGAGCGTCAAGTCTTTCCTCCGCGACTCCTATCGTTCCCAGTGACTGGTAGAATAGCAGAGGGTTGTCTATTTTCCACAGGATATAGCTGTCGACAGTCATATTCTTTTTGTCAGCAGTAAGCACTTCCGAAGGAGGGATGTCGTAAAGCATAACGGCTTTCGGGAATGATATCAGGCTGTCCACAAAGGGGATCTTTACATATATGCCTGCGGAGGATACGGTTTTTACAATGTTGGAGAATCGGACAACACATACGTACTCATTTTCCTGGACTACATAAAGAGACGAGAAGACAGTTAAAATCAGGGCAAATGCCACAACAGCCAATGCGATTGCGGTTATTTTCTTTTTCATTCTCCTATCGTCCTTTCTGCGCCGGATTTGGCGGAACCGTCAACAAAGCTCTCGATAGGCAGCAGCTTCTGAGTTCCGCCCTCTGAAGCGTCGATGTAGAGCTTTACACCCGGCAGCACATCGGTTATGGCTTCATAATACATGCGGGAACGGGTGATGTCTGGATTCAGGGCGTATTCCCTGTACATGGCCTCAAACATGGCAACCTGCTGTTTCGCTTCGTTTATGCGGTTCTGCTTGAGATATTCGGCGTTTTGGATCAGTTTGTCAGCTTCGGCCTGAGCCTTTGGAAGCTCTGCGTTTGCATATGCCCTTGCGTCGTTTATGGCTGTCTCCGCACCCTGTTTTGCCGTTTCCACCGCTTTGAACGCTTCATTGACCTCCGGCGTGGGCGGCTCGCTGTCCTGGATCTTTAGATCGATCATCATAAGGCCGATATCGTACTCGGAAAGGACAGCCTTTACCAGTTCCTTCGCCTTCATTTCTATTTCGCTTTTTCCGTCGGTCAGCACGCGGTCGACTTCGGTGGAGCCGATCACGTTCCTGAACTGGCTTTGCACAAGATTTTTCAGGATCTTCTCAGGTTCATATGACCCGAAAAGGTACTTTACCGGATCGGATACCTTGTACTCGACATAGAAATCTACATTTACGATATTGTAATCGCCGGTGATCATTTTGCTCTCATTTTCAACAACGGTATACTGTGAGCTGTCATAATAATCGGTACGGTAACCGATTTCGATTTTCTGATACACATTCGCATCGACTTTATATACCTTTTGGATGCCGAACGGAAGCTTGAAGTGCATTCCCGCATCCTTGATCGAGGTCACCTTTCCAAAAGTCGTTACGACCGCCAATTGCCTGTTGTTAACGGTAAACCAGCATGTCGAAGCGGCAATCAACAGTAATACTATGACGACAGCCGCAACCAAATACTTTTTCAATTTACCTATGTTCGGTTTCCTGCCCCCCTGGAACGGGGAGTTTTGATCATAAAAGCTCATACCGACTTCCTTTCGCTTTGATGTTTTGCTAATGCCTGAATCAATTATACCTTTCTTTGGAGGATACGTCAAACTTATCCGGAAAAAGCATGCATATCACATATTGTACATCCATCCGGTCATATTTTTCATTGGAGGTGACAATATGCCTGAGATAAAACTTTCTGTGGAAGAGGAATTCCGTTCTGAGGACTCCGAAAGAAGAAAGGCAATGTTCCTTCTTCGGATCAGGGGGATCATTGACGGAAAACGGGCAGAAGTCATTGAGGATCCGGAAAAATGTGAAGAACCAGCGGAGAGCCGGGAGTGCGGCGGATGATGAAATGTGCGATATACTGCAGGCTTAGCAAGGAAGATGTCGTGCAGGCCGAATCAGCCGGCTTTGCCTTTAAATCTGAAAGCATCAGGAACCAGAGAGACCTGCTGTTGAGCTATGCCGATGAGATGGGATGGGAAGTATATAAGGTATATGTAGACGAAGACTATTCGGGTGCGGACAGAAACAGACCGGCATTTCTGCAGCTGCTTGCGGATGCGGAAGCGGGACGCTTCTCGATAGTGCTGTGTAAGACACAGTCCAGGTTCACCCGTGATATGGAGTTGGTTGAAAGATACATACACGATCTGTTCCCGAGATGGGGTATACGTTTCGTTGCTTTGCTTGACCACGCGGACACCGAAGTGAGGGGCAACAAAAAGGCCAGGCAGATCAACGGACTTGTCAACGAATGGTACCTAGAAGACCTGTCGGAAAACATAAAGGCGGTATTGGACAACAAGAGGAGGAAGGGGGAGTTCATTGGCAGCTTTCCGCCATATGGATATAAAAAATCAAGCGCGAACAGGAATCGCCTGGTGATCGATCCGGAGGCCGCTGAGGTCGTACGGCTGATATTCTCACTTGCATCCAGGGGATACGGAAAAAGGCGTATCGCCGACACACTTAACAGCATGCGGATCCCCAATCCTACCAAGTACAAATCTCAACAAGGCCTGGCATATGTAAACAGTATGGCAAGAGACGAAACAGGTTTGTGGAACCGGACTACCGTGGGGAGAATACTCAGTAATGAAGTATATACCGGAGTTATGGTTCAGGGGAAAAGGCGTAAGTTAAGCTATAAACATTCACACGTCATCGAAGTCCCATCAGACAACTGGATCAGGGTGGAGGGAACGCATGAAGCCATAATAAGCAAGGAAGAATTTGAGTTGGTCCGGCAACAGCTATGTCAAAGAAGGAGGGAAGGGAAAAAAGGGACACCCCACATGCTCGCAGGCAAGGTCATCTGCTCGCATTGCGGCTCAATAATGAGGAAGATCACAAATGGTTGCAAAAACCGGCAGTATGAATATCTGCGCTGCGACCGCTGCAAAACATCAGTAAAGCTGGATTTGCTGGAAGAGGAAGTCAGAAGCAGGATCTCAAATTATATTTCACAGTTCTGCAGTCATTCGAAAGACCGGCAACCTGGGCCTGAACCCGGGATCTCAGGGACCGACATCGTCGAAAGCTTGTCCCATCACATGCTCAGCAGATGCAGGAAAGGCATCAGGCAGTGTGTAAAGGCGCTTGAAGCGATATATATCGACATATCAACGGGAAGGCTGACCCGGGAACAGTCCCGCGACATCATTTCTTCACTCGTTTCAAGAAAGGAAGAGCTGGAAAAGCAGCAAAGGGATATCCTTGAGCAGATGAAAAAATCCGGTGCGGGCCTTTATGCGGAAAACGGCTCGGATAATATGAATGGTAAAAAGTCTGTTTCAAACTCAGGCTTGCACTTTTGGAATAGCAATAACGACTTCATGCGTGAAGCGTCGGCAGCTCTGGTGGATACAGTTTTTGTGGAAAGGAAGGACATCACGGCGGGAATGCAAAAGGTACTGATCAGATGGACCTTTTGATTTTTTTCGATATGTGACCGCAGCATGCGGTTGGGTGCCATCCACAAAAGCAACCCCTATTTCAGGGAAGACCACTCCGTCCAGTGAATCGGGATCTGCCGAACAGACGATCCATTCTGCCGTCAATCCCGCTTCTACCAGGCCGGCGGCAGCACACTTCATAAATGACGATTTGCCGACGCCGGGACCGCCTTTTATAATGTAAACCTCGTTTGCGGCATCCAAGTCGATCAGGTGGTCGAAGAATGAGACAAAACCTTCGGGCGAATTTGCGCCGAGAAAAAACCGATATTTCTTTTGGGTTGGCATAGTTGGCCTCATTTCTCCGGCGGGCGAACTGAGTTTTTGACTTGAAGCCCCGGTCTGCCGCCGGACCGACGGGGCATTATGCTGATAGCTCCCTTCGTATTTAGAATATGTTGTTGAACAATAAAATGTTCTGCTATGCCGGCGCATCCAAACGTCATGATTTCTTACTCATATATATACAGGGACAACAAACACAAATAACCGGCACCGCTTGGCCTTTATGAAAAAGTATATGAAAGCAAAAAATGATCGGGGCTGGCTTTCTGCCAACCCCGATATTATCTTCATAAAGATCCGGGATCAATGCTTTACAAGTTTTTCAACAAGATCCCTGGTATCCATTGCAATCGCGAGTTCTTCGTTAGTGGGTATTACAAGGGTTCGGACTGTGGCACCTTCGGCGGAAATGTCGTTGTGCTTACTGTAGTTTTTATCCAGATCGACCCTGACTCCCAGGAACTCAAGGCCCTCCGTGACGTCCCTGCGAACGTCGGGATTATTTTCCCCGATACCGGCAGTAAAGACCAATACGTCAAGGCCGCCCATCGCCGCCGCATATGCACCGATATACTTTTTGACCGCATAGGAGAAGCAGTCAAGAGCAACTGCCGCAAGGCGGTTTCCCTGCTTTTTGGCCTCATCCAGGTCGCGGAAATCGGAAGATACTCCGGAAATACCGAGTACACCCGACTGCTTGTTAAGTATTTCCGTCATCTCGGATATGCTTATTCCTTCGGCATTCATCACGTACTCAAGTATCGCAGGGTCGATGCTTCCGGAACGGGTTCCCATCGGAACGCCTTCCAGAGGGGTCAGCCCCATAGAAGTGTCGATGCATTTGCCGTATTTGACGGCCGAGATGGATGAACCGTTGCCCAGATGGCATACGATTATTTTCAGCTCTTCTATGGGCCTGCCGACGAATTCGGCAGCCTTCTGCGAAACATAGCGGTGCGAAGTGCCGTGGAAACCATATCGGCGTACGCCGTGTTTTTCATAGTATTTATATGGCAGGGCATAGAGATAGGCTTTTTCCGGCATGGTCTGATGAAACGCCGTGTCGAATACGGCAACCTGCGGGATCCCCTTCATGACTTCGGAACAGGCAAGGATTCCGGTCAGGTTGGCAGGATTGTGCAGAGGGCCGAGCGGAATGCATTTCCGAATGGCTTCAATGACACGGTCGTCAACGATCACGGACTGAGTAAACTCCGAGCCGCCGTGAAGGACACGGTGGCCGATGGCGTCGATCTCGGACAGGCTTGACAACACGGCCGTATCCCCCTCGGTGAGAAGGCGGATCACTATCCGTGTGGCATCTCCGTGATTTTTCATCTCGACTTCTTCGACATAAGTATCATGACCCGGGACGCTGTGTTTTACTTTTCCGTCAATACCGATACGCTCACAGATCCCCTTGGCCAGAACATCGTGAGTATCCGTGTCGAACAGCTGATACTTAAGAGAAGAACTGCCGGCATTTATGACAAGAATCTTCAACAAACTCATCCTTTCGACGTTCAAAAACAGGGAACACGGTTGCTTTCCCTGTCTTTCACGGCTATAATATTTCACGACGACTATTTTACACTATAGAATTTGATTTATCAACTGATTTTTAACTATTTATGCATGACGTTGAGTATGGTTGAGCATATATTTTAACTTAATTGCCTGATTTTTTACATTTATTGCATGAGGACGGCGGTTATGAACGTAGTAGGAATAGTATCTGAATACAACCCCTTCCATACAGGCCACCTATACCATGTCGAGCAGTCACGGAGGATTGTCGGAAATGGTCAGCCATGTGCCGTAGTGGCGGTCATGAGCGGCAATTATGTCCAGCGAGGCGACATCGCGGCATTTCCCAAGCACATACGCGCCGAGGCTGCGTGCATGTCTCCCGGCGGGCCAGACCTTGTGATCGATCTTCCTACTCCGTTTGCCTGTTCGTCTGCGGAGAGATTTGCAAATGCTGCGGTTTATCTGCTGAACAGTACCGGCGTCGTTACTCATATATCTTTCGGCAGCGAAACCG
>JAAYMG010000325.1 GCA_012521525.1 Clostridiales bacterium
GCGCACACGAAGATCGCAAATATGCTTCAGATTATAAAACCTGGCCAGAAGAACCGTCCCCTTGGTTGAAACTCGACCAAAAGAACCGTCCCCTTGGCCTGTCCCCCCTGGCCTGGCCCTCCTGGCCCCGATTCAGCCAAAAGAACCGTCCCCTTGGTTTTTTGTTTACCGTTTTGGTATGATTTCGATCCAATATCCGTCCGGATCCTCGATGAAATAGATGCCCATTGCCTCGTTTACGTAACAGACGCAGCCCATCTCTTCGTGCTTTTTGCGTGCGGCTTCCATGTCATCCGTCATGACGGCCAGATGGAACTCTACTTCTCCGAGGTCATACGGCTGCGGATGGTCTGCCAGCCACGTCAGCTCAAGCCGGAAGTCGGTCTTCCCGTCTCCCAGAAAGACCAGCTTGAAGCCGTTTCCATTTACTTCACGGACAGGCTCAAAGCCAAGCGCTTCCTTGTAGAACTTTATGCTCCTCTCAAGGTCAGTCACGTTGAAGTTGAAATGATTGAAACTGAACATCGAATAACCCCCAAATTAAAATATACATTATATAACTTATAGAATAGGCATTGACGGAACCCACGTAACACAAGGATCAGGCAAAACTTATACCGATAAAGCTTCCGTCCTTATCCGCAAATTCAGCAGCAAGTATATCTATACCAGGCCTTTATCGCGCATTACTTCTTCAACCTGCAACAGCTGGTCATATGTGTTTATACCCATTACCTGCCAGTCATCGTCTATTTTATAGACAGACACCTTCTGACCGTGCCTTTTCATAATACCCGGAACGTCCGTCAGATAATACTCGTTTTGCATATTGTCCGCCGTCACTTCCCGCAATGCGGAGAATAGTTTCTTTGCATCAAATACATATATGCCAGAGTTTATCTCTGTTATCTTACGCTGTTCCGGCGTGCAGTCCCTGTCCTCTACGATCGCGCTGAAGGAACCGTTTTCCCTGACGATCCTTCCGTAACCGGCCGGGTCCGCAGACTCCGCAGAAAGTATGGTGCAATCGCTTTGCTCCCTCTCATGGACAGCAAGGAGCTCCCTATACGTCTCTGCTGTTACAAGGGGCATATCTCCCGCGCAAACCAGGACGGGCCCTTCGTGATCCCTGAGCGTTTCGCGGCAAACGTCCACGGCGTTTCCGGTACCCAGCTGTTCTTTCTGCTCGACGAACCGGCCTTTCCCGCGGCAGTGTTCCATGACCTGCTCCTTGCCGTAACCCACAACCAGTATTATATCCTCGGGACTCAGCCAGTCGAGCGACCCCAGAACATAATCTATCAGAGGTCTTCCGCATGCCTGCTTCATCACCTTGGGAACCGTATCATTATCACTTGAACGTAACCTTTTCCCCTTTCCGGCTGCAAGTATGACGGCTTTGCAATGCATAATATCATATCCTCCAAAGATTAATTACCTTGTATTGTCCAACAGTATTCGCAGGTTAATTGAAAGAAAGGCAGCTGTTTGGATAATGCGCTGATGTTATTCGAATAATGCCGCCAATGACATGATGATGGCTGTCCGGATAATGAATATAAGTACACTGAAACAACATTAATTATAAGTACACTGATACAGCATTATTTATAAGTACGGGGAATGTTCCCGGTAAGTATAGGATTTACCTCGAATTGCGCCAAATCTCCCGGCGCACAGTCTATGTCGGTAACATCTATAACAGTGTGAAGCATGCCTACATGTCCGATGACACGCGCCTGCGTATTATTTACAGTCACATACAGCTTTTTGTGTATAAGCCCGCGCTTGAACTCTGAAAGCATATATTTTATCGTGTCTCTCACCCTGTAGGAGTCGTGCGACTTTTCAACGCAGAAACCGTCAGCGTACCCAACAGGGATCACAGCGATCTTGCGCGGCTGCCTGGTCTTATACACTCCTCCATATCCGACGGTCGAACCCTTGGGAAGCCAGCGGACCTCGGCTATGGGGCAGGTTATGAATCCGACCTTCTGCAAGCCGTAATTGAATTTCGTCGGCATTCTCCCCGTAATAGCCGACCCGATCCGTACGGCATCATAGTGGCAGAAATCAAACCTGAAAAGAGCGGATGAATTTGCCGCATGCACAAGCCCGGGCTCGATCCCCTTGCTGCGCAGCTTTTCGATCACGCCTTCAAACCGTGCTGCCTGCTGCCTCGTGATTCTTTCACTGTTCCACGCGCTGTAAAAGTGTGTATAAATGCCTGTGAGCGCCACGTTCGACAGGTGCTTGTAAAACGAGACGATCTTGTCGATCTCGCCCGGAACGAAACCATAGCGGCCCATGCCGGTGTCTATTTTGATGTGGGCTTCAACTACGGTCTTATGCTTGTCGGCTATCCCGTTCAGCGCGAGCGCGGCATCCTGCGACCCTATCGTCCCGACCAGGTTATACGCGACGATCTTTTCAATAAAGTCGGTCTCCGTGGTCGAGCGCAGCATCAGGATCTCCTCTTCCTGATAGCCATTTTCCCTTAGCTTTACCGCGTCCTCTACGTCCGTCAGAGCGAACCTCGTGATCCCTTCATTGCGGAGGAGCTCAGCCATTTCAAGAAGCCCAAGCCCGTATGCATTCCCCTTCAGCACACCGTAAATCAGCGCATTGCCGGCCCGTTCACGAATCCTTGCAACATTCGCCCTGACCTTGTTTGCATCGATCAGCAATGTCTTCATGGTCCGTCCCTTTCCTGTTCAATCTTTTTGCTTTTCCCGTTCTATATATGTTGCTTTATTGCTGCCTTCATTTTCTGTTTCAGATCGCATATCAACTATGCTCTGCGGCGCGGCCCGTTCTGTGGTTATGTGATCGCTCTATTCCGTTTCCTGCGTCGGTTCTTTTTCCTTCCACGCTTTGCCCCTGTTCTTCCACATATACTTTTTCTTCATTATATAATTCATGACTTTCCGCCCGACTCCGACAGCCGTGTAGATCACCGGATTTACGACATAGTCGAACTCACCCAGGAACTCGCAGAAATCGCCGTTGAAGCCGCGCTTAAACCTGTAAAGGCCATACAGCGGGTTGTCCTCGCTCAGGTCTCCTGACACGCCGCGGAAATCATATATCCTGCAGCCTTTCTCCAGCGCCCATTTTATCATGTTCCATTGCAGCAGGTAATTGGGCATCAAATTGCGGTAGCTGTTTGAGGACGCGCCATAAAGGTACCAGACCTTGTCGCCGAAGTGGATCGCCAGGGTACCCGCTATCGGGATCCCCTCGTAATATGCCATATATAGTCTGGCATGCTCGCCAAGGTTTTTCAGCATGCTTGCAAAGTAGCTCTTCGGCCTGGTGACAAAGTTGTCGCGCACCCCGGTCTCTATCATGAGCCTGGAAAAATCGTCTAGTCCTTCTTCGTTTACCACCCTGACCTCTACGCCCTTTCTCATGGCAAGGCGGATATTATACCTCGTTTTGGAGGAAAAGTGCATCATCAAGTCGTCCTCGGTCTTGCCCTGCACATCCAGGCGGAACACATAGCGCGGCTGGACGCCCTCAAAGTTCTTCGCGTCATCCAGCAGACGGAAGCCCACCGACACCAGCAGGTCCCGTATGTCCGTCCTGTGGGACAGGATATCAGGATCGAGCTTGATGCAGTAGCTCCTGAAAGACTGTGCCAGCGCCTTCGCCCCTTCAATAAGGTCAAGGATGGTATCATAATCGTTAAGATCGCACACCGGGCCTCTGCAGCAATACATAAGCGTGTACGGGATGCCCGGGAGCTTGCGTATCAGCATTGCCATGCTCCCGACGATTTTGCCGCTACCATCCCTTTTTACGATGGCGACCCAGTTCCAGTCAGGCTTCTGCTTTGCCCAAAGCGAGCTCTGCATGAAATGTCCCTTGGGATGGGAGGCGATAAAAGCCTCATATTCTTCAAGCGTCTTATCAGTAACAATCTCTGTCATAGATTGATTCCTCTTACTTTCATTGCACTTCTTAGAAATTATATCCTTTGGACAACATCATGTCAATTCAAAACAGCTTTTTAGCGCTCCCCCGGCGAATTTTGATGCGCCAAAAAATTATGTTTTACATGATTAATGGTTAAATTTCGCATTTTTATGTATATCCTTCCATGCCGCAGTCAATAATACTTGCGGAGGTGGAAGAATGAAAAAGAAAAAGCCGAACAAAATAGTCGACTTTTTTGCAGAGAAAGGATTTTACATAATCCTTATCCTGTGCATAGCGGCAATCGGGATATCGGGTTATGTGCTTTTCTTCAGCAATCCGTATGATAACGATAATGACCTTGATTTGGGAGATAACAAACTCGGTGACGTCCTCAAAAACGACTCCTCGCCCGCTCCGACACCATATGAGGTAGAGCTGCAAACCGAAATCCCGGATTATGCGGTGCGGGACACTGAAGTTGTTATGGCTGATGACGAGGATCCTATCATCGATGATGATAGTGTCAACGTTATCGACGAAGACGAAGGGAAACCGGAAAGTGTCATGGCCGAGGTTGGAAATTTAGGGGATGAGAAGGGCTCAGACGCAGGCCTCACTTCAAGCATATCCACCACCGATTATGATACGGCACCGGTAACCGCAAGCTTCTTTGTGTGGCCTGTAAACGGCGAGATCATCGAGCGCTTCAGCGTCGACGAGCTTGTGTTCAGTGATACTCTCGGCGACTGGCGCGTCCACACCGGTATCGATATCGCAGCCGGATTAGGCACCCAGGTTTGCGCCATGGGCGACGGAAAGGTCGAAGACATTTATACCGACGAACTCATGGGTGTGACCGTCGTTATCGATCACGGCAACAGCGTCAAGAGCGTATATCGCAATTTGATGGATAACGTAGTCGTAAAAGTTGGCGACACCGTATATGCAGGCGATGTGATAGGCGGGGTAGGGCAGACCGCGGACAATGAGCTCCTTGACCCACCGCACCTGCATCTGGAGGTAATCAGGAACGGGGCGCAGATCGACCCCTGCGATCTCTTGCCTTAAGCGCTAGCAGTCAGGCTGATTTATATCAGCTTTGAAAATCGAGGTAGCTTTGCAGGTTAGGAAAACCCTGCAGTCTTGAGTGAAAACGGGCAGATTCAGGCCGGGTGCCGAAACTGCCCGATTTTTTTGCTCCGATTGTTTTGCCTGCTCCGTTCAGCTGATGAGCTTTTTTGTCGCCCTACCGATACTGACATCCGTATAATACCACAACAGGATGTCCTCATGATCCATTCCTTTCAAAGCCAGAGCCCTGGCTCCGTATTGGCTCATTCCGACGCCGTGTCCATATCCCTTGGTGTCGAACGTTATCCTGTTTTTCCTTACATCGATCTCAAAATTGGCAGAAGGCAGACCGAATATCTTCCTCATGTCCTTACCGCTGATCTTTACTCCGCCTACAACTATGCTCGATACTCCGCCGGCCTCTGTATATATGACCTCCCCAAACCAGTTTTCAGGTTCATCGGACAACTGCGCTTCAGGATAGGTTCCTTCCAGCAGATCGCGAAACTCCTCCGTCGTAAACGTTATCTTTTTATTGTAATCGGCCCCTTCCGGGCTCCTGACGCTCCGGAGATACGGAACGTCCGTCCCCCAGACATCCCCGGCGTTTTCGGTATATTCTGCAGATGCCGCATGAAACACGGCGACTATAGGCTGGTCATCATAAATAATGATTTCTCCCGACGTACTGTCGACCGCACTGACTATCTTCTCACTGTAGTCGCTCCTTCCGGCATCCTCCCATTCGGCCTGCCTTTCTTCCCAATCAATGTAGGCTTTGCAGTGTGCCGGGTCGGTACATACGTCAGCGCCGTTGTGTGCCTGCTTTCCGGCCTTTGCGGCGATCATTCGGCTATATGTATATGTCCTCGCGGCAACGGCCTGCGCTTTCAAGGCTTCCAGGGGATAGTAGGCAGGCATTTCCGCGGCCACGACACCGAGAAGGTAGCTTCTAAGCGACATGGACATGATCTTTCCGTTATGCGACACGCGGACCATCACTTCGTCATCGTACAAGGGAGCAGTCCCCACGCTCTGTCCCCCGTCTTCAGAAGGTGCTTTCGATTCCTTGTCTTCGATCTTCGTCGGGCCCGCCGCTTCTATGGCATCGTCGGGCCTTTTCACCTCGCCGTCGTCCAGATGGATATCGGCAGACTTTCCGCCGACGACCATCAGTGGAAGGATAAATATTATAAGAACCAGCACGAGCGTTATCAATGCGATCCTTTTCATAGGCTCCTCCGTCTTCAATACTGACCCCGTATCTGTATTACATTTCCATTTTGCAAGATTCTATTTCGTATATTTCATTCGTATATTGTTGTATAAAAACAGTCCGTTGAGAAAATAAACTCCGGCATATTGATATAACACTGATAAAAATGCCGTAAACAATACGTTGTTGTGCATTATAACGATATTTTGCATGTATTTGACAATATTTATTTTATATATTTTGCCTTGACTTTCACGGACTAAAGAGATAATATGGCATAACACACATATCAATTTTGAAAGTTCGGGTGATATAAAATGCATCGCAACGACAGCATCTTGTCCGGCTACGTTAAAAGTCTATGCTCGCATCTTACAGAACAGTACCATATCACCCCGGATTATTTTGAGAACCACAATGTTAAGCGCGGGCTGCGAAACGC
>JAAYMG010000326.1 GCA_012521525.1 Clostridiales bacterium
TCACAGTTTTGAACATTGGTAAAAGGACTTGGGCTCACGAATTTCTTAAATCAATAAGGGATTCCTAGGTTAAACGATATGCAGGGGATATTCTTGCTTTTAAAACCCATAGTATCTTGACGCTATCCTTTTAGGCAACCGGCTTGACTTTCGGTCCCGGTTGTGTATAATAAAAGGTGATTATTTTGAAATACAGCGATTTATCAGCACACTCGGATGAAGAATTGTGTTCTCTTGCATCGAACGGGGTGCGCGAAGCGGAAGAGGTCCTGGTTTCCCGTTATTTCGGGCTCGTACGCATGTGTGCCCGCCCGTACTACCTCGCGGGTGGTTCTTTTGAAGACATTATCCAGGAAGGCCTGCTCGGATTACTGAGCGCGATAAGAGATTTTTCACCCGAAAGAAAGGTCCCTTTTAAGAGCTTCGCCGAAAACTGTATCAAGAACCGCATATTCTCAGGTTTGAAAGCGGCTTCAAGAAAAAAACATTTGCCGCTCAATTCCTATCTGTCGATAAATTCCCTTTCCGAAGACGGCTATCACGCCTCAGACTTAGTCTCGCAACTGACGGATGTTGACCCCGAAGAACTCATTTTGAGCAAGGAAAGGTACGAAGAACTTTTTAGCGAGCTTAAAGGTCTGCTGAGCAGTCTGGAATCCCGGATTTTGGACTTGTATCTGGATGGTCTGACCGTAAGGGAGATCGCTTCCCTGACCGGACGGACACCAAAGTCCGTAGACAACGCCATTTGGCGTGTAAGGAGGAAGCTGAGCCGCCTCCTGATGCACGGCAGATAACTGAGCACTTACCTACGAATTACAATCGATGCCATTCGAAAGAATCTGTAATTGGCTTTTCGCAAATGCGTAAGTCGGCATCGTTATACGTGCCCTATGTAGCTTAATTCCCAGAGCGCAAAATGAGGTGTCGGTGAGAGTCCGTCCAAGGGCAAAGACTAAAGTCAAAGTGAGGTAAAACCATGTACGAAGACAAAACACTAGTATGCAAAGAGTGTGGGGAGGAATTCGTATTCTCCGCCGGCGAGCAGGAATTCTATGCCGAGCGCGGATTCCAGAATGAGCCCCAGCGGTGCAAGAAGTGCCGCGACGCTCGTAAAGCAGCCGCCAGAGGTCCGAGAGAGTATTTCACAGCCGTTTGCGCAGCTTGCGGAAACGAAGCCCGTGTACCCTTCGAGCCGAAGACCGACAGACCGGTCTACTGCAGCGATTGCTTCGCAAAAATAAGAGAAAACGCCTGATTTCTGAAACATGAAATCCTGCCGGAGCACTTCAGGGTGCTCCGGTTTCCTTTTGCTCATAATTTTGGTGTTGAAATGGATGCACGTTTGGGATATAATGAGTTTAGATATTCCTGCATAATATTTTGAGGTTCAAAAGTTAGCAGAATAAAGTTTGATATATAGCTGGTATAAGGAGGTACACAATGCCCGTAATTACAAAGGATACCATAATTGGAGACATTCTTCGTATAAATCCTGCCGCAGCCAAGATCCTTTTGGAAATCGGCATGCACTGCCTTGGATGTCCCGCATCCCGGGGTGAGACTCTTGAACAGGCTTGCAGGGTCCACGGCGTCGACGCCGACGAAATCCTCGATCGCATCAATGCCTTACAGGAAGCTTCAGCTTACGAGGAGTAATTTATTAAAAAAAGATGACCGCGGGCTTGGATTTACCTTGCCCCGGTCTGTTTTTATGGAGGTTTGATGGAAAGGACAGGGTTTCTGCAGCCTGAGCGGGATGAAATCCGCCGTGGACCGGCACTGACTCCGCGGCTGAAAAAGCTTGCCGATCCTGTGAGGGAAGGTTCATCAGTGTGGGATGTGGGGACCGACCACGGGAAATTGCCCGTCCGGCTTCTGCTGGACGGCAAGGTGCGTCGCATGGTCGCGTCGGATATAAAAGAGGGACCTCTCGAAAGCGCCAGGGCAACGGCAACCAGCTTTGGCGTGGAAGACAGGATCGAGTTTCGGCTGTGCGATGGATTGGGCAGCGAGGCGCCGGACCTGATCGACACCGTCATAATAGCCGGGATGGGCGGAGAGACGATGATCGATATCCTGGAGAACGCCCGTTGGGTAGTCGACAGGAAGGTGCGCCTGCTGCTGCAGCCGATGTCGGCCATACCCAAATTGAGATCCTATCTTTATTCAAACAGCTATACTGTTTTCGGCGAGCACCTTGTAAGGGAAAGGGATAAAATATACCTATGCATAGATGCGTCAGGCGGAGGTAGTGCCGAAAGCTATTCTTTCCTGGACGCAAGGATAGGTAAATATCTCACAAAAGGGGAGCCATACCGCGACTATCTCAGACGGGAAAAGATGAGACTAGAAAAGGAGCTGTACGGCGCGGACGGTGATCATAAGACAATAATACGAACTGCTATCGGAGAAATTGAAGACATGATCAGAGGCAGTGTGCAAGTCGCGGAATAAGGATCAATGTATTGGGGGGTTGCAGATATGGTGAAAGTTAAAGATGTTTTTCAGTACCTCAAAGATCTTGCCCCGCTGGAGCTTAAAATCGAAGGGGACAACCCCGGCTTTCTGGTCGGAAGCGAAGAGCAGGAGGTAGAGAGGGTCCTGGTCGCCCTTGACATAACTCCCGAAGTGATCGATGAGGGAGCGGAGTGGGGAGCCGGCCTGATAGTTTCCCATCACCCGGTCATATACTCCAGGCTCAGCAGCGTAACCGACAATGACTATACCGGTGTTCGAGTTTTGAAGCTTGCCGGGCTGGGTATGGCTGCAATATGCATGCATACTAACCTGGACATTGCTGAAGGGGGAGTAAATGATGCTTTGGCAGAGCGTATCGGTTTGCAGGACATAAGCGTCATAGCCGATACTTCGCTTTCTCCCTGCGGAGACCGGGGTGTGTGCAGGATGGGGAGCGCCCCGAATGAAATGCGCATAGAGGAATTTGCCGAGCATGTGGCAAGATCGCTTGGCGGCAACGGCGTAAAATATCTTCCGGGCAAAAGCCCTGTCAGAAAAGTCGCCGTCGGCGGGGGGTCCTGCGGAGGCGACCTGCCCCTCGTCGTCAGGGCCGGATGTGATACGTTCGTGACTTCCGAAGTAAAGCACGGACAGATCCTGGAGGCGCAGTGGTACGGAATAAACCTGATCGATGCGGGCCATTTTGCCACAGAGGACGTGATCTGCCCGGTGCTTGTCCGCCTGCTTAGAGAGCGCTTCAAGTCGCTGGAGGTAAAAAAATCTGAACGCATGGGCGATCTCATGCGCTATATCGGGGTGTAGAGATGCCGCTCGACGCAGTTGTATTGTCGGCAGTCCGCTCGGAGCTGGAACAGAGGGTCGTGGGCGGAAAAATCGACAAGATATATCAGCCCGAAAAGGACGAGGTACTCCTCCATATAAGAAGTATCGGGGAAAACCTTCGACTGCTCATATCGGCAAACCAGAATAACGCACGTGTGCACATCGGGAACATATCCAGGGAAAACCCGCAGACTCCGCCGATGTTCTGCATGCTGATGCGAAAGCTCTTTACCGGAGGGATAATCAGGCAGGTAAGCCAGCCTCCGCTGGAGAGGATATTGACGTTTGAGGTAGACACGATCGATGAATTAGGCCAGGTATCCCGCAAGAAGATAGTTGTTGAACTGATAGGAAGGATGTCAAATATCATACTTCTCGATGAGGAAGACCGCATCATAGACAGCATCCGCCGCGTCAATGCCGACATAACCGACAAACGTCAGGTATTGCCCGGCATGTTTTACCGGTATCCGCCCGCACAGGAGAAAAGGAACCCGTTGCAAACTTCCGATGAGACCCTCCGGATGCTTGTTGATTCGGCTGATCCGGACGCCAGGGCTGACAAGTGGCTGATAGACAATTTCTTCGGACTGTCTCCGCTGGTCGCAAGGGAGACGGCATTCAGGGCAGCGGGCGACGTATCGCCGATGTTCGGAGAGATTTCTGTGGCCGGAAGACAGCGCTTTGCGGATGAGGTCACCCGTTTGTTCGATATCATCCGAAACGGCAGGACGGTACCGTATATGCTGTTCGATAACGGGAAGCCTTTTGACCTTACGTATATCCCGATCGGCCAATACGGCGGAAAATACAAAGTTGAAAAGTTTGACAGCTTTTCGATGCTTGTGGAGGCCTTCTACGAAGAGAGGGCGGCTTTGGCCCGCCTGAGCCAGCAGGCGCAGGTACTGAGGAAGGTAATCTCGCCGATACATGACAGGCTGAGGCGAAAAGTGGAAGCCCAGAAGAAGGAACTGATGCAGGCAAAGGACCGTGAGAAACTGCGTGAGTTCGGAGACCTGCTGATGGCAAACCTCAATGCCGCACCTAAAGGATCCAGGAGCGTCAGGGTAACCAACTTTTACGACCCGGAGGTCGGAGAGATCGAAATACCACTTGACCCGAAACTATCGGTACAGCAAAACGCGGCAAAGTACTACAAGGACTACAACAGGATGAAGAACGCCGAAAGAGTGCTGCAGGAGCAGATCGCTTCGGGAGAGCAGGAAGCGGCGTACCTTGAAAGCGTACTCGACTTGATCGACCGCGCGGAAACTTCCAGTGACGTCGAGGAGATCAGGCAGGAGCTGATGCAGACCGGATATATCAGGCAAAGCATGCAGCGCGGCAAAAAGAAGGACAGGGATCTTCAGCGGCCGCCCCGGGAGTTCCGTTCGACAGGCGGGTTCGTAATACTGTGCGGAAGAAACAACCTGCAAAACGACATGCTGACACATAAGCTGGCGAATAAGAACGACATATGGTTCCATGTCCAGAAGCATCCCGGCTCCCATGTCATACTGAGGTGCGAAGGAAGAGAGCCTGACGACCTGTCTTATACCGAAGCCGCGATGATTGCCGCTGCATATTCACAGGCAAAGGATTCGGCGAATGTGGCGGTCGACTATACAAGGGTCCGCAACGTTAAAAAGATACCGGGTGCAAGGCCCGGAATGGTTATTTATGATCCATATTACACGGCATATGTAACGCCGGACAGGGAGATCATAGAGAAACTGCGAGTAAGGTAACAGGGTAACCAAAGCAGATCCATCCAGGTTTAGGTTCCTGGAAACCGATATAAAGTATAAGAACGAAGGCGGCTTCCGGCTCAACCGGCAGCCGCCTTTATTCCGTTATTTGCTTCGCCGATGGCTCTGCGGATGCGGACAGGACAGAGAGAAGGGCATGCCTATCCGAAAATCCTGCTAAGGAGACTGCGAGACTTTTCGCTTTCCTTGATTTTCATTGCCCTGTAGAGCATTTCTGCAGCGTCAGCCCTCGTTACGTTGTCCATCGGACGCAGGCTTCCGTCCGAGGCTGTTTCGATAAGGTCGTTGGCGACCGCCTTGGATGCGGCATCCATTGCCCAAGCCGGTACCGCTTCGTCGTCAGCGAACACCGGACGTTTTTCGCCGTCGTCAAGTTTCAGAATGTTGTTCAGGACAACGAGAGCCTCTGCCCTGGTCAGCGGGTTTTCGGAACGGAAGACACGACGGCCGTCCAAAGTGCTGACCCCGGTGATGATACCCTGTTTTAATGCTGTAGAAAGGTACGGCTTGACCCAGGCGGGAGTATCCGAATCGTCGGCAAAGCCAGTCTTCGTTACCGGTGTCGTTACCTCAATACCCAGGCATGTCAGTGCCATTGCGACGAATTCGCCCCTGGAGACCACTTTTGCGGGGTTGAAGAAGTAGTTGTTCCCCATGCGTTCACCGATCAGTATGCCCTCTTCGGCAAGCTTGATGGCCGCAAAGTGGGCAGGGTTCCCTTCCATGTCGCTGTAGGTCATCTTTGCTCCGTTCTTGGTTATACGGATTGTGACTTTCGCCGTATTTGACATAAGTCCGTCGGGATCGACTGCCACATATGTGAAGCTGTCGGTGCCGGTTTTATTCTGGTAGGGAGTGTAAATGAATACGTCCGGTTCTTCTTCGGATATGACTACGTCGCCTTTGGTGGGCGGGTTCTGGATCCGCACGACCAGGTCGTCCCCGTCAGGATCCGAGATTTTGAACCTGCAGGTCACGGCAATGTTCTTTATCGTTTCATACTCCACATCCTCAGCGACGGGCGGATTGTTCTTGCTGATGACCTGAGCTATGGAGACGGTCGTTATCTGCCCGTTGGAATTGTTGAACACCGGTATGAAACTGAAGCTTGTGGTTGTTTCTTTACTGCCGGCAGGTTTGAAATAGAGCTGGTCAAGGTTCTCGGTCGTTACTGCCTCACCGGCATACAGTGCGCGGTTACCGCAGTACAGGGTGCCTTCCGACTCATCAGGAAGCGATGTCAGGACTATGCCCTCCAATTCGCCTTCGCCTACGATGTTGCTGAGGAAGTCGACGCTTCGGAAGGGTATGTCCATGCCAGCTTCGCTTGTCTTTGAGAAGGTGGCTATATAGGGTTCCGGTTGTGCTACCGATACTGCCCCGGCGGTGGTAGACATAATGATCATAACAAGCAGGAGAGAGATGATTCGGACAAACCTGCATCCAATTATTCTTTGATATTGATTCATATAGATCCTCCTCATGGAATCATGTTTGCGTAGTCCGTCGCAGTTATTGTTTACCCTAAATGCCCATGATATTCCTTGTAAACAAAAAATATATAAATTTTGGGAACAGTATTTGACATCATATTTTATTATTGTCAATTTTAAGATCCGGCAGGCCGTGAGATGGAGATTTGCAAGTAAAAACGCTCTGCCGACAGATCGGCAAAGCGTTTGTGCTGGCAAAGCCTTTATAAACCGGAAAATACGGATCGAAGACCATACTCCTGGCAGTTCGCGTCTGTTCAGGAACTGCTTGATTTCAGCCATCCCGGCATCGGCCGCATTTTGACGCCCGAGACGAGCCCCATGGCGGCAAACATGGTCATCACCGATGAACCTCCGTAGCTGAAGAAGGGAAGTGTGATGCCGATGATTGGTGTAAGGCCTATACACATGCCGATATTTTCGAATACCTGGAAGATGAGCATGGCAGCGACACCGGTGCAGACAAGCGCACCCATCCCGTTGCGCGCTTTCGTGGCAATGTACAGGCAGCGGAATATTATTATGCACAAAAGGACCAGGATCGCAACGGCTCCTATCATGCCGAGTTCTTCGCCCGCAACCGCGAAGATCAGGTCAGTCTGCTTCGCGGGAAGGCTCCCGGACTGTGTCTGCTTACCTTTGAAAATGCCTTGCCCCAACAGCTTGCCCGATCCGATGGCCATTTTGCTGCGCGATGCCTGATAACCGTAGCCGAGAGGGTCAAGAGTATCGTCAAGGACAACTAGTATCCTCATCTTCTGGTAGTATCCGAGCGAGTCCCAAAGTATGGGGAAAACAGCCACGCATGCCGCGCCGGCAATGAGGAACCACCATAAACGGACACCGGCGGTAAATGCCATGCAGATAAAAATAAATATATAGACGATCGTCATACCCATGTCTCCCGACGAAACCCAGATCAGGCTGACATAGATCATCAGGTGGCCAAAAAGCAGGAGCATCGAGCGTATCGAGCTCAAATGCTCGCGCTGAGCGTACATCTGCTTGGCGAGAAGCAGGATGTAAGTTATCTTTACGACTTCGGCGGGCTGCACACTCATTTTGATACCGGGTATCACAAGCCAGCTCCTGTTGCCGCCGACGTCGACCCCGAAAAAAATCGTTGAGGCTATAAACAGTATGTTGAAAGCAAGGATCCATTTCCAATATTCAGACAGGTCATATATATCTATAAGCGAGAAAAGCACAAAAAGTATGATGCCGAGTATGATACCTATTCCCTGCACCATAATAAATCTGGAGGTATTTGAGTAACTCAGTGTCGCGCTCAATATGAGCAGCAGGCCAAAAATCGAACAGATCAGGCATACCGACAGCAGGAACATGTCGGCTTCCTTTATGAAACGTCTGACGCTTTTCCAAAAGTATTTCATGAGTTGCCCCCGCAGGTTTTTCGATCTTCCGGTCCGGTAAAATGTCCGACCGGCCGTGGTAAGGGATCTTATTTTACTATTGTACACTGAATTCCGTTCAAGGTAAAGAAGGTTATATTTTTCGCCAAAAACTTTTGACCGATATTAAGAGATGTGATATAATCCTTTGGAACAAAATGAAAGCGGTCATGGAAATGATTGTATTGGAAGTACGTACTCAAAATGAAGAAGAGACCGAGCAGGTCGGGGAAAAATTGGGCTCGATGCTCAAGCCCGGCTCGGTGGTCGCCCTGTTTGGCGACATGGGGGCGGGCAAGACGGTTTTCGTCCGGGGCCTTGCAAGAGCAGCCGGTTATAGCGGCCGTGTGACCAGCCCGACATATTCTCTCGTAAACGAGTATGAAGGCTCGATACCTGTTTTCCATTTCGACATGTACCGCCTTCGGGGCGAAGAGGAGCTCTATGAGATCGGATGGGAAGAATACCTTGAGCGCGGGGGGATCTGCGCGGTCGAGTGGAGCGAGCGGATCGTCGATGCCCTTCCTCCGAATGCGATTTACGTGTCACTGAGAGCTCTCGGAGAGAATCAGCGACTTATCAGGATAGAGGAGAAATCGGACAATGCGCATCCTGGCGATTGAATCATCGGCAAAAGCCGCATCCGTCGCGGTAGTCCGCGATGATGTGCTGGAGGCCTATGCGTATCAGAATACCGGCCTGACGCACTCAAGGACTCTTATGCCCATGGTTCGGGATGCACTTCGAAACGCCGATCTGTCGCTTGATGACATCGATCTCATTGCAGCGGCCAACGGACCCGGTTCCTTTACCGGGCTGAGGATAGGCGTAGCCGCGGCAAAAGGCCTTGCATGGGCCGCGCAAAAGCCCGGCATCGGAGTTTCGACACTGGAGGCCATGGCCAGGAACCTGGCACATGTGAAAGCTGTCATATGCTGCGTCATGGATGCAAGGCGGGGAGAGTATTATAACGCTTTGTTTGAAAGTGACGGCATCGAACCGAGAAGGTTATGCGAGGACCGTACCATACCGCTTGAAAAGCTCGCAGATATTTTGGCCAGGCTGGATACCATGGTGGTACTGGTCGGGGACGGAGCAAATTCGGCATTTGAACGCCTGGAACAGGAATGTCCTGATATAACTCTTGCGCCTCCCCATTTGATCCATCAGTCTGCATACGGAGTGGCTATGGCCGCAAAAGCCGCATATACGCAACGACGCCCTGCAGACCTTTCTGCGCTGGACCCGGTTTATATACGTATGCCGCAGGCCGAGAGGGAAAGGCTGGAGAGGGAAAAAGAAAGGGAAAAACGGGGAGAATAAGTATGCTCCGTTTTTATGATAGTCAGGCTTGGCAATCTACTTGGCAGGCAATCTAATCAAGGAAGGGAACATGAACATGGAAAATCTAACAATACTGGATCATCCTCTTATCCAGCATAAGCTGTCGATTTTGCGTGACAAACACACAGGGGCTAAGCAGTTCCGTGAGCTGGTCGGTGAGATAGCGACTCTGATGTGCTATGAGGCGACTCGCGACCTGCCCCTCGAGGATGTGGAGGTCGAAACCCCCATTACAAGGACTGTCTGCAAACAGATTTCGGGCAAGAAGTTGGCGATTGTTCCCATACTGCGCGCCGGTCTCGGAATGGTGGACGGCATTTACCAGCTCGTACCTTCGGTAAAGGTGGGGCACATCGGGCTTTACAGGGACCCTGAAACCTTGCAGCCCGTTGAGTATTACTGCAAGCTTCCCTCCGATATAAAGGATCGAGAGGTGATAATACTCGATCCGATGCTCGCCACCGGAGGTTCCGCTGCTGCGGCGATCGATTTCATCAGGAAGCGCACGGACCGCAGCATCAAATTCATGGCGATAATCGCCGCACCCGAGGGCGTGAAAAAGATCCACGAAAAGCATCCAGACGTTCACATATATTGTGCCGCGATGGATGAGAAGCTAAACGATCACGGATACATCGTTCCCGGACTTGGAGATGCCGGAGACCGGATTTTCGGAACAAAGTAAACAAAGCGGTTCGGACCTGGATCCGAACCGCTTTATATCATATCTGATATATTCCGGCTTTACTTTCCGGACTGTTTTCACTATCTGCGCCTGCGGTTTCCCCTGTAGTACTTCTTGTTCATCTTCCTCCTGCGGCTGTTGTATATTATCGCGA
>JAAYMG010000035.1 GCA_012521525.1 Clostridiales bacterium
TGTTCATAGCGAAAGCATTTCCCGTTCCGCCCAGACCCAAACCGCCAGAAACAAGCGAAAACTACAAGATATCTAGATAACATTTGACAGAGAAAAAGTGTTTCACTTTAACTTGCAATTTGCGAAGCGAAAAAGCCAGAAAAAAATATTGGCTTTTCCGTGAAAACTGAGTTATAATATTCTTTGAATATGATTTGATTGCAGCGTTCATAAGGAGGATATGCCTATGAATATTGAGCTTACAAACAAGCAATTCAGAAGGCTTCTTGACCTTGTATATATAGGCAACTGGGTGATCAACTCCATCCGGGGAGGAGACCGGATAACCGATTACGATGAGGTGGAAAGCAAACTGTTCGGAGAATGCCTCAAGAACCGGATGGAAGTCCTTGTCGATATAGCTGACGGAAGGCCGGTTCCCTCCAGGGCATTTGTCGAGGGCGGGATCCATGAGGCAATAATGGATTACGAGGACTCGGTTTTCTTCGAAATACTGGCGGAGGAGCTTGCGCGCCGCGATATCCAGATGGAAGGGCTTTCCGAAGGAGATGCCGAAGAGGTGAACCGGCGTATCAACGAATATATTTCGGAATTTGAAAAAAACGGTATTGACAACATAATCGTGAACATGTAGACATACTTAAGCCGTCCCTCCTGTCATGTATCAGGGACGGCCGTTTTCATGACGTGCGGGAGAAGGAGCCATCCTCTGTCATGTAACGGGAAACTGGAAAAGCAAACGAGTCGACACTGCCGCCATGCAGAATCCCGCCAGATCGGCAACCAGTGCCGCGGGAACGGCGTGGCGTGTTTTTTTGATATCTGCCGCGCCGAAATATACCGCAATGACATAAAACGTCGTTTCGGTAGAGCCAAGCATGACTGCGGCTGTGCGGCCGATCAGCGAATTTACGCCGTGCGTGCGTATGATATCGGCTCCGAGCGCCAGAGCTCCGCTGCCGCTAAGCGGACGGATCAGCAGTATAGGCACACACTCCGCAGGGATCCCGATCCACTGTGCAGCAGGTCTGAGGATATCCGTGAAGAAATCCATGGCCCCTGAAGCTCTGAACATGTAGATGACTGAAAAAAGCGCCACAAGTGACGGGATTAATCCTGCGGCTGTACTCAGCCCTTCTTTGGCTCCGTTCCTGATAGCGGTGAATATATCGGCCTTGCGCAAAACTGCAGCCAATGCGAGCAATGTGAACAATATGGGAATGATGGCCGACAGTAATGATTGCAGCGCTTTCATCTTACGAACCTTGCCAGCAGCTTTGATGATATGATCCCTGCAGTGACTGACAATATCGAGGTCATCCATACGGCCGGGAGTATGTCGAACGGGGTTTGACATCCAAGCGCTGAGCGGATCCCGGCAACAGTTGCAGGAATGAGCTGTATTGAGGCTGTATTCATAACTACAAACAGACATAACTCATCTGTAGCCGTATCACTCTTGCGCATCAGGCGAACTGCCTTGATTCCAAGCGGGGTGGCCGCATTTCCCAGGCCAAGCAGATTTGCAGAAACGTTAGCGGAAATCGCCTCCAGATGTTCCGGCTTGCGGGATGCCTCTGGGAAAAGGAATGACAGAAGCGGCCGCATCGCTTTGGCAAGCGCGGAAGCGAATCCGCACAGCTTCATTGCCTCCATGACTCCGGTCCAAAGGCATAATGCGCCTGCGATAGATATGGAGAGGGTGATCGCCGCCGACGCACCCTCAAGCGCAGCTGCCGACACTTCTTCGATCTTCCCGTTGATTATCCCGAACACCAGAGCAAGGACAGCCATTGCCGCCCATATTTTTGACATAGCCATTTATGATCACATTCCCCCGGCGGTTATTTCGCTCTAAGACTGTTCCATAAATATGTATTCCGCAGCGAAATCCAATATTCATATCACAAATATACGGGACGCCTTGACAGGCGAGTTGCAGCACCGTATTATGTAATAAATGGAAGTATGACTTTTTCCGCTTTCGGAATATGCTGAGACGGATCAATAAATAAATAAATAAAACGGGAAGTGTGGCTCATGTTAAATGAAAAGGTTGTCAGGATCATATGCTGGTCGGCCGCAGTGGTCTTGCTCTTATCGATCCTTGTGCTTGTCGTTTTTCGAAAATCAGGTATTTTCGCAGGAATCTTCCGCGGGAGTTTGATAAATGACGAGGAGGGCTTTGTGTTGGGTGACAGCTACTATGTGCCTGCAGATATAATTGAAAGCATCAATGTCGAATGGATAAGCGGAAAGGTATTTATTGAACCATATGACGGCAGAGATATAGCATTTGAGGAGAATGCAAGCAGGAAACTGGAAAGTGACGAGAAGCTGGTCTATGAAGTCAGGAACGGCACTTTGTACATAAAATTCTTTGAAAGCAGGGGAGTGTCGTTTTTTTCCGAAGATTCCATAAGCAAGTTTCTGACAGTAAGGATCCCATACGGACTAGCGGGAGACCTGAAAGATTTACAGATATCGTCGGTATCGGGAGCCATAATCGCAAATGATCTCAAATCAAAAAATACATTCATCGAATCCACCTCAGGGGATATAAGGCTGGCCGGTTTTGTGTCTGAAGAGATAGGCGTCAATTGCACATCCGGTGCTGTTGACCTTGAGGGATCGTTTGATGAGATAAGGATCGCTGTCGTATCGGGAAACATCACCGTGACAGGGACAAGCTGTCCCAGGAAGGTTACCATGGTGTCGGTATCCGGCAACGCAGAACTGCGCATACCGGAAAATGAAGGTTTTGATGTAGAGTTTGACAATGTTTCGGGTTCTTTCACGTGCGAGTTCCCCATAGTCATAGAAAAGGACGGCGGGACATATAAAGACGGTGGGGCATCGATATCTATGGAGACCGTAAGCGGTGATCTGGCAATAAAAAGGATCGCCGATCAAAATTGAAAGGATTGTTGTTATGATCATCACGACTACACCCTCGATAGAAGGGCACAAAATCGAACAGTATCTGGGAGTCGTTTTCGGAGAGGTAGTAGCAGGCGTCGACTTTATCAGAGATTTTGCTGCCGGACTGAGCAACTTCTTCGGAGGACGGTCCGGAGCGTATGAAGAGGAACTTATCCGTGCGCGCGAGAGCGCGATAAGGGAGATGGAGGACAGGGCACGGATGCTGGGGGCCAACGCTGTTGTCGGTGTCGATATAGACTATGAAGTGTTGGGTTCCAATAACGGGATGCTGATGGTTACTGCTTCGGGGACAGCTGTCAGGTACGTTTAGCCGTCCGGGCAGCAGTCCGGGCCATTTGAGTCGCAGGTCAAATCGTTGCATGGATGGACACGGAACGGGTACTTGGTCCGAATCGGACAACGAACCTGTCTCCGTGTCCGCACTGTCTAACATAAGGTCATGACAGGAGCACCACATAAATATACCGGGCATACGATGGATAGAGAGGAGTGATCCCGCATGACCTGCCTGATAACCTGCAGCGGTTTGACTAATGCCCAATACATCAAAAGAGTACTTGAAAGGTCGCTCATAGACGCATATACTTGCCGCCTGCCAGCACATCTGGCAGGAGGAGGATGCGGATATGCAGTCAAGATCAAAGAGGATAAACTCCAGCAAGCCTTGCAGATCATCCGAAAATATAACCTGCCGTATAGGAACATTTACAGGCTGGATGACGGCTCCTGTGAAGAGGTAGTTGTAAATGGGCAGACTGGCTTATCTTGACAACGCGGCCACGACTATGCGCAAACCCATTGCCGTGCGCAGAGCAGTAAAAAAAGCATTTCGCAAGTGCGGCAGTCCCGGCAGAGGGGGACATCATCCTTCGGAGAATGCGTCCGAAATACTCTTCTCCTGCCGGATGCTCGCATCCGAGCTCTTTCATGTAGACTCACCGAGCAGGATCGTATTCACATCAAATGCTACGCACGCGCTTAATATAGCGATCAACAGCATTATTAAGACCGAACGCCTGGCTGAACGAGGGAAAGACGGGCGGGTCCTGATATCCGGATATGAACACAACTCGGTTTTGAGGCCGCTCATGGCAAGAAAATCCGAGGGGATAGAAACGGTGCCGGTGATGGCCCCCCTTTTTGAACCGGAAGTTTTTTTGCACAAGCTTGAACAGGAGATGGATCGCGGAGCCGGTGCGGTCGTGTGCACTCATGTATCTAACGTATTCGGGTATATCTTGCCCATTGAGCGTATAAGCGAAATGTGTCACCGGCGCGGGATCCCGTTGATAATAGATGCCAGCCAGTCGGCGGGATGCCTGGATATCGACATGAGGAACCTGAAGGCGGCACGATTCGTATGTATGCCCGGGCACAAGGGGCTCCTCGGCCCACAGGGAACGGGGATCCTGATCTGCGGCTCGGATGAGGCAGCCGCATTCATGGCCGGAGGGACCGGGGCGGATTCCTTGAGCCCGGAGATGCCCGACTACCTGCCCGAGAGGCTTGAGGCAGGGACGCCTAATGTGCCCGGGATAGCAGGGCTCGCAGAAGGGATACGCTATATATTGAAGCGAGGGACCGGGGATATCCTCGAGCATGAGAGAAGTATAACCGGCAAGATCATAGAAGGCCTGGACATGATGCCCAGGGTGATAAAGTACCACGGCAGGCGATTCTTTTGCCAGACGGGGGTATTGTCAGTTTCATTCAGGAACGGAGACTGCGAAGAAGCGGCGCAATTCCTTGCCGGGAAAGGGATATGCGTTAGGGCCGGTATGCACTGTGCTCCGCTCGCCCATAAATGTGTCGGCACTTTGGCGACGGGGACATTGCGAATAAGTCCTTCGCCTTTCACAAAGCCCTGGGAAGCCGAACGGATCTTGAAGGCTCTGCGTGAATGGCTGCGGGAAAACTGACATGTGTTTCCGGACGCTTTCTATGTAAAAACGGCTCAATATTTATTTGAAAGGCTCATTTGTGTTGTGAACGGCTGAAAATTCATGTAAAAAGCTATTCACACAGACATATATTTTATGATAAAATATCTGTAATATAGAAACAGGGATGTTGTCGATGGAATGGGTTTTGGAAATTCTCGAAAACCTGCGGAACTATATACAGCTTGCCGATTTAATTGATATCGTCGATATTCTTATAGTCGCGTTCATAATTTACAAATTGCTGGGTCTTATCCGCAACACCACTGCAGCGCAGGTTTTGAAAGGAATCGCGTTGTTGCTGGTGTTGCTTGGAATTTCCGCCATGCTTCAACTCAAGATGCTCAATTTCATAATGAGAAATACCATGCAGGTCGGTCTGACCGCAGTGATAGTCCTGTTCCAGCCCGAGCTGCGGAAAATGCTTGAGAGCGCAGGAGCCAGCAGGTTCCCTAAACTGATCATCGGCAAGTCGGAAAACGATCACACCCGTATGGAGATGGTGATCGCCCAGACGGTCAATGCATGCAGTGCATTGTCGCAGCAAAAGATCGGTGCCCTGATCGTTTTTGAACGCAAGGTGTTCCTTAACGACGCCATAAAAACCGGGACTCCTCTGGATGCCCAGGTTTCCAACATGCTTCTCAGAAACCTGTTCTTCCCCAAGGCGGCATTGCACGACGGTGCTGTGATCATAAGGGATGGAAGAATAGTTGCCGCGGGATGCATGCTGCCGCTTTCCGACAACATTCACCTCAGCCGGGATCTGGGAATGCGTCACAGGGCCGGTGTCGGAATAAGTGAGCAGTCGGACGCCGTAGTGATCATCGTTTCGGAGGAGACGGGCTCAATATCTGTCGCAGTCGACGGGATGCTGAAA
>JAAYMG010000327.1 GCA_012521525.1 Clostridiales bacterium
GATCCTTTTCGAGAGACCCCCCGCCCCCCGATTCCTGCTCGGAACAACGGGTCCGTCTCCTTTCATCTCGCGGCTCGTTTTGGCCGCTCGAATAATATACTACACACCATCCGCCTTTGTCAACACCAAATTCGACTTTATTTTTAAAAACTTTATTTCCAGATTATCCCTCAAATGATTGCTTTGAAATTCAATAGCGCTCTTTCGGAAGCGTTTGAATTTCGATCATTAGATCATTGGATCATCAGATCATGAAGCATCAGGTCAGAACATGTCCTCATACTTCGCTTTCGGGTTATGCTTATGCTAATTGATGAAAGGATTTTGCGGCGCACCATAATAAATCCCATCATTCAATCGAATGACGGGATAGTCTGAACAGGATGATCTGTACTATATGATTTTAATGACTCACTCATTATCGTAATAGTCGACCTGGTCGCGGACCCTGTAAATCTGGTCTATGTTCCTGCCCCAAACCCCTATTTTTCCGGAATCCGGATAAAATGCAACGTCAATGTCGTTGCAGGTATCAAAGTCCAGATAAACGAGATTTTCGGTATCTGATATGTTAGTGAGCTTATGAGCGCCGTTCTCGTTTGCGGGAAAGAAAATAACGTCTCCCGCCGTTACTATCTTTTCACCTTTTGGAGTCCTGAGCAGCCCTTGACCCTGCAATATGTAGAACACTTCTTCGTTCATCGTGTGGTAATGATATGGATATGCGGCCTTATGGGGAGGTATTTCGTAAATATTGAGCTTGCACTGTCCGTCCCTTCGCGCAGGCACCAACTCACGCTTGATGTACTCATAGCTCGGATGCTCTCTTTTATGATACGGGCTGGCATCACCTGCTTTTGTTATGATCACATCATCCATCTCGTCGCCCTCCATGACCGGATATATTTCAGTACATGACCGGATTTCTTTCAGCATATAATGTGGGTCTTCGGCTTATAGATCAGAACTTTTCATCACAGTGAACCGGTACATCATAGTTATCAGTGTTAATGCGCGCGATGACTTGATAATGAGCACTATACCCCAAACGCTCAGTTTATTTTTTCACAGCGCTCATGATTATAAGTGCCAGGTCATTATTCGTGTCGGCATTCAAAAATTTGACTTCATTGCTTCCTCTGTGAGTCTCAGACCATTCTGCCCACGGCATCCATATCCCTTTTGGGTCCTCGACTTCATAACAGGCCGTGATTTCAACGATACCGGTCTTCTCCCAAAGATTCCGCCACCATTCCTTGCTGTGGAAGGTGAACATATCCTCATCCCAATACTCCTCGAGTGTATCGGGATAGCCTTTTTCATATTCCCGAACCAGTCCCGGCACCGCGATGCCGAACTGTCCGCCCGGTTTTACCAGCTTTGCATAGGTACATGGAAAGTACATTTCGTCCGTTCCGTAATAATGGTAGCTGTCGATCGATATAGCAGCGTCGAAGAACCCCGCTGCATAGGGCAAGGCATGGGCTTCAGCATGGATAGGGAACACCTTGTCCGCGACGCCGGCATCCTCAAAGCGTCTGAGGTTATCCGTCGCGCTGATCCACAAGTCGTTGGCAAAAACCGTAACACCGAACTCTTTCGCCAGAAATACCGAAGTAAGCCCCTTGCCGCAGCCCATATCAAGGACTTTCATACCCGGCTTCAGATCCATGTGCTCGCACAGTTCCTCGAGCAGCCAAAGCGGATGCGGACCCATCCAGTTATCCGTTATCCATTTGCCGTCGTATTTTTCTGTTCTGGGGTATTTTTTCATTCCTTCTTGCACCCCGCATCGTAAATTCCGCAAGTTTTGCCGCTTTTTGAACACTTTTGGATTATAACATTGGATAAGCAGTAAAGTCCATAGAAAAATGAAATAGTTCGATATATCCTTCAGATAATTTAGCAGATTTTTTAATATATCTTCAAATAATAAAAATGGGTATATCTCTTACAGATCGAAAAAACTGTTGAGATGTACCCATTTTTCGCACACAGGCTTGTTCAAACGCAAATATGTCTTTTTTCAAAGCCTCAGCTATTTGGAGTTTATCTCCCTTACCGGTCTCGCTTCGATATACCCCCTATACCCCATCGGTTCAAGCTGGAACCTCGGACCGTCTTCATCCGCCCACCTGAATCCATAGATCTCCGGATCGTAATTATTCATTACTTCCCACAGATCGCCAATCGCTTCCTGGAACTTGTCCTCATCATAGGGCGGTCCCTGGAACACCATCATCTTGCATGGAGGAAGGTCTATGATCTCAAACCCGTCAGGAACCTCACCCGAATAATCCGCCGGCACTTCCACACCCTGGGCATATACGGATGTCCCAGGTTTTCTAAGGTTCTCCGGCAGCCACATTCCGATAGGTTCGTATAATGCATCCTTGATGCTGGAAAGCACGCCCCAGACATCGCATCCCACTTCCTCGCAGTATTCGAAATAGTGGGTGGCATTGATACCGCGTTTCAGTATCAGTTTCCTTGCCGGGCGTTCGATCACCTGGACAAAGACCGTGTTGGCGTTAGAGTTCTTCTTTTTGCTCATCCTGGTCACTCCTTTTTGCAGCATGATGTAGTAGTCACGTATCCGGCCGGGCATAAAAAGCTTCAGCGGCGGCGATTTTTGCGAATAATACTGCGGGGTCATGCCGAATTGCCTTGAGAACGCCCGTGTAAAGCCTTCGTGCGAATCGAAGACAAAATCGAGCGCCACATCTATGATCCTGACATCCTCGTCCCTCAGCCTGATCGCAGCCTTCGACAGTCTAAGCTCCCTGATGTACTCGAAGGGCGTCTTTCCCGTCAGTTCCTTGAATATGCGGGCAGAATGCCAGGGTGAGTACCCCGCGGCTTTTGCCAGCATTTGAAGAGTGATCGGTTCGGCAATATGCTCATTGATATAATCCTGCATACGCTGAACGGCATTGATCTTCTCCCAGCTCTCCATGACCCGCCTCCTGCAAACAGAGTAACAGAACAGGCTCCACATTTCTTGACTTGTTTTGCTTTCTTTTCAGTAGTTTCATTTGAGCAGATCCATACAACCAGGAAGCCTATTTTCATCAAACCGGAAATGTTCGCTGCACGAAGTATCCGTTAGGAGTTCATCAAAAAGTCATACCATATATCGCAATAATACCAGCAATATCACGGCAATTCAATCTATTTCGTTACTATTATTATTGGTGTTTCCTGATTGCATTTCTATCAGTATACAGGTCAAGTCAAAAATTCACAGTTTGTTAACATAAAGCAATTATTTGCGACTATAATATCTGATGTGGTTAATTATTAACCTGGTTAACTATTTCAGTGAATATCGCTGACATGGCGTTGACGACAGGAAGCATCAGTTGATTTGCCCTTCCATTTGCACAGCAATAGCCAACACCACGACGATACTTGCTGTACACCGGATCATATATCAGGAGGAACTATGGACATCCTGCAAGTGCC
>JAAYMG010000328.1 GCA_012521525.1 Clostridiales bacterium
AGAACGCTGTATAAAAAAGAACTGCCACTGTCCGGAGGACTAGTGGCAATTCATTATAAGAAATGAGTTATGTTGCGTGGACCGTTCACTCGTTTGTCATACGGACATGTAGAAGGCTTTCATGCCCTTGTAGCTCATGTAGTTGTCGAGCTTGGATATGACCTCAAAGGGGGCATGCATCGAAAGCACCGGTACGCCGGCATCAATGGTGTCTATGTTGCGCTTCGCCATAAATTTCGCGACCGTTCCGCCGCCTCCGGCGTCCACCTTGCCCAGCGGCGCCATTTGCCAGATGACCCCTGCTTCGTCCAGGATCCTGCGCAGCCTGGCGACGACCTCGGCGGATGCGTCGGATGCTCCCGACTTGCCGCGGGTGCCCGTATATTTGCATATGCCAAGGCCATAGTTGAGGCGCGCGGAATTGCGCTTGTCAAACGGTTCGGGGAAGTTGGGATCGTACGCCGCGGCTACGTCGTTAGACAGGCAGAAAGAATTCTCATAGCAGACTCTCGGCTGAACATCGAAGGCCTCGCATATGTCTTCGACAAATGTTTCGAAAAATCCGCTCTGCATGCCGGTAACGCCTTCCGAACCGATTTCCTCCTTGTCGACCAGGATGCATAATGCTGTCTTGCTTGGATTTTCGATGTCTAGAATGGCTTGCAGGCAGTCAAAGCAGCATACTCTGTCATCATGACCGTATGCGCCTATCATGCTGCGGTCAAGTCCCACATCGCGCGCATCGAACGCCGGAACCAGCGACAGTTCGGCCGAATGCAGATCCGCTTCGGTGATCCCGTATTTCTCATTCAGAATACCGAGGACGTGGAGCTTGACCCTGTCCGATCCTTCATCATCCGGTTCAGGAATGCTGCCCAGGAGCGCATTCAGGCTTTCTCCGGCCACGGCATCCGACATTGCCTTTTTCATCTGTTCGGAAGCCAGATGGGGGAGCAGGTCGCTTATCACAAGCACGGGATCGTTCGGGTCTTTGCCGACGGAGATATTGACTACCTCTCCGGATTTCAGCGCGACTACGCCGTGAAGCTCCAGGGGGATGGCAAGCCACTGGTACTTCTTTATCCCGCCATAATAATGGGTCTTGAAATACGCAAGTTCAAAGTCCTCATACAGCGGGGTAGTCTTTATATCGATGCGGGGAGCGTCCAGGTGGGCTGCCGCGATGTTGATGCCCTTTGCAGGGCTTTCGCTGCCGATCACAGCCAGGAATATCGCTTTCCCGCGGTTGATGCGATAGATTTTGTCGCCGGGTTTCAGCGGATCCCCGCGTTCATACCTGCGAAAGCCGGCCTTTTCGGCTGCCGCGGCGGCATATTCGGTCGCCTGGCGCTCGGTCTTGGCGGCATTGATAAATTCCTTGTACATGTTGTTGAACTTTTCGATCGACTTCAACTCCGACGGGTCAATGCGGTCGTATCCGTTTTTTGATTTTTCGAGCAGATCGCGCTTCGGGGAAGTCTTCTTATCAGTGTCTGCCATACTTTCCTCACTTCCGTTTCTTCGGTATCAGTCCGCTTGTAAGCTTGTCATAGAAAGATACTGTTTTGGTGTGGATCGACCCGTCATTTGTCGGGTTGTTGATTATATAGTCGCAATGGTCATAATAGAACTGCTCGTCCGGCTGCGCATTTATGCGTGCCAGCGCCTGTTCTTCGGTTATGTTGTCGCGCTCCATTATGCGCTCCATCCGCACCTTGCGCGGAGCCACAACACCTATGACGAGGTCGCATATTTTGTCAAGTCCGCTTTCGATCAGGAATATCGCGTCTATGACCGCCATCGGCGCATTGTGTTTCTGGCCTATCTGGAGGATGCGGTTTACTTCTTTGACGACATAAGGGTGTGTAACGGATGTCAGTATTTCCATTTTTACAGGGTCATTATATACGATCCTGCCCAGGATACTCCTGTCCACTCTGCCGTTCCTGAAAGCTTCCGGAAAATGCACTTTCAGCTCCGCCAGCATCTCCTCGTTTTCGCGGAGAAGCCGGTGGTAGACCTCGTCCGCGTCTATGGCAAAGCAGCCCAGCCTTTCCATCATGCGCAGAACGGAAGTTTTGCCCGATCCGGTACCCCCGGTGATGCCTATTACTTTCAATGACTCACCTTCTTTACTTCACGTCGATTATATGGTATGCGGATGCCCGCTTCAGCCGGTTTTCGACTGCCACAGCGGTATCGCTGCCTTCGGGGCAGCGCGCATATATCGTTTCCGCACCGGTCTCGTCCAAAGCCCTAAGTGCAGAAAACAGGTTATATGAAAGGATGTCATGCCTCGATCGCGGACCGTAGGAGACCGCATTCAAACCGCCATACAGAGGAAGCTCCTCGTCGTAACAGAGGACGGCTATGTTCGGGTCGTTCACGGACTGCTCACGGATGTAGGCAGCAACATCACTGCTGTCTCCCCGAAGGATGATCACTTTTGCCCGTGGGGCATAGTGCCTGTATTTCATCCCCGGCGATCGAACCGGCGCATCTTTCGGCACCTCGCCGAAAATAGCCTTATCATATACTGCGTCTTTGCAGACTTTCCGGATCTGCTCAAGGGTTATGCCGCCGGGACGAAGTATCCGGGGAACGTCCGAAACCAGGTCGAGAACGGTGGATTCCAGTCCCACACTGCAACGGCCGCCGTCGAGGAGTGCATCGATTTTGCCGTTCAGGTCATGATACACGTGTCTGGCGGCGGTGGGGCTGGGTCTGCCTGAAGTGTTTGCGGACGGCGCCGCTATTGGGACATCACATGCCTTCAGCAGGGCGAGCGCGACAGGATGATTCGGGGAGCGGACTCCGACCGTATCAAGCCCTGCGGTCACTTCTTTTGCCACGACTCCGGAGCTTCTCAGCACCAATGTCAGAGGCCCCGGCCAATACAGCTCACATAATTCGTATGCAACAGGCGGTATATCGAGACATAACCTTTCAAGCCAGGACATGTCTGCGACATGGGCGATGAGAGGATTGTCCTGCGGCCGCCCCTTTGCTTCGAAGATACGGCTTACGGCATTTCCGTCCAGTGCATTCGCGCCAAGGCCGTATACCGTTTCGGTAGGAAAGGCGACAAGTCCGCCCGAGAGGATGATATCTGCGGCTCTGCGGACCGGTTCGATATCCGCAGACACTTTGGAAAAGTCGGTCACATCCCAGAATTCCACTGTTAAAGCGCTTCCTTTTAACTATATAATTTGACACAGACGGTCAAAACAGCGATCAGTGCTTCATTTGTGTCTTGATGTATCATTGCCACGAAGAGGCTTTCAGCTTCTCGGCACGATCGGCTGTTATCAGTGCGTCTATGAGTTCGTCCAGTTCACCGTTCATTATTGCTTCGATCTTATAGAGAGAAAGGTTGATACGGTGATCGGTCACACGTCCCTGCGGGAAGTTATATGTGCGTATTCGTTCCGAACGGTCGCCGGTGCCGACCTGGCTCCTGCGCTCGGCGGCTATTTTTGCGTTCTGCTCCTCCATCTGCTTTTCATAAAGCTTGGAACGAAGTATTTTCAGGGCCCTTTCCCTGTTCTTGTGCTGGCTGCGCTCGTCCTGGCATTCCACCACTATTCCGGTAGGAAGATGGGTTATCCTGATGGCGGACTCGGTTTTATTGACATGCTGTCCTCCGGCGCCGCCCGACCTGAACGTGTCGATCTGGAGATCGGCGGGGTTTATTTCAACCTCCACCTCCTCGACTTCGGGGAGAACGGCCACGGTCACAGTGGATGTGTGGATCCGTCCGGAAGATTCCGTGTCGGGTACGCGCTGGACCCGGTGCACTCCGCTTTCGAACTTCAGCCTTGAATAGGCGCCGGCCCCTTCGATAAGGAAGCTTATTTCCTTGATGCCGCCAAGTTCTGTTTCGTTTATATTCATCACTTCTGTTTTCCAGCGGCGCGTATCGCTGTACATCGTATACATGCGATAAAGCGAAGCGGCAAACAGGGCGGCCTCCTCGCCGCCTGCGCCTGCCCTGATCTCTACGATGACGTTCTTGTCATCATCCTTATCGGCAGGCAGAAGGAGGAGCTTTATCTCCTCCCTGAGAGAATCCATTTCTTCCTTTGATGAGTTCAGCTCTTCCGTAACAAGTTCACGGAATTCTGGTTCAAGGGTCCCTTCCAGCATCGACAGGGCCTCATGATATGTCTCCTCGGCCTTCCTGTACTTTCTCCATGTCTCGATTAGAGGAGTCAGCTCTTTTTGCTCCTTTGAAAGCTTTGCGGCATGCTGGGGATCGCGGTAAATATCCGGGTCGTTGAGCAGCTGCTCAAGTTCGATATATCGTTTTTCGATTTCGGCCAGTTTATCAAACATATTAGATCGTATCCTTCTGGTTGAGATGTGAAGAGAATGAAGTTACCGGGAAAAGAGCAGGAGCTTCAGCAGTGCAAAGTACTCCCGCACATAATAGTTTATCTTCAACGAGAGCATCGGTGTCTCGGCAGCAACCATGGTGATCAAACGGTGTTCACGCCCCGCGATAACGGAGGCCCGATACAGATGGAAATCGTTTGACAGGATGGCGATCTTCGGGATCCCCTCTCCCCGCCACAGTCCGTCGATTATGTCGAGGGAGAAGCGGATATTTTCTACTGTAGATGTTGCCTTGTCCTCTTCGATTATCCTGTTCCCGTCAATGCCGTTTGCCACGAGATAGGAGTGCATGGCCTTCGCTTCAGTTATATTTTCGCCCTTGCCCTGTCCTCCCGATACAATTATTACCGTATCAGGATTATTCCTTGCATATTTGATGGTTTCATCCAATCTTGACTTGAGAGAAGGAGAGGGTACGCTGCCGTACAGACCCGCACCCAAAACCACCAAATAGTCTGCACCGTCGGAGTTGCTGGATGTACTTGCCCTTGAAATGATGATGCACTCCACGATCATGAATGAGACGAACCATAAAGCCAACAGGATGAGCAGAACCCTCTGTAAGAAGAGAGCAGGGCCGCTGTGGGAAGAGAATGGCGGAATGCATCCGAGCAAAAAGCAAAGGATGAATACGATGCCAAGTCCACAGAAAAACTGCGCGAGGAATCGCGCATGCTGCACAAACAAAAATATGGCTGTTGCCGATGCGAAAGAAACTATCCCGGCAACCAGCAGATAAACATTATAGGGAAGAATCTGCTTTCCGCGGTATCCTTTGTAGAATGACAAATTGCCCCTCCAAAGTAAAACAGTAGTTATATATTATAACATATTCTGACAAAATGACAAGACACGGGAGCGGCCCGTCATCGATTATCATGCCATGTTTACGATATTTGAAATGAAAGCTTATGTCGGAACCTGGGATCATACCATGAGATTTGGGCTTGCGGGTTCAGGCATGCGATGCTATTTGGGTTTACGGGTTTTGGTTTGGTGATTTGAGGTTTGGTCCCGGTGTTTTGACATCGACAAATTGGCTAAGGACGCGGCATTTTTGTCAAAGATTGATATGAATGTCGATTGTTTTGGTTCATAAAAAATGGTACTATAGTTTGTGGTTTGGAACTTACGGATTTTTAACGTATCATATTAAGGAAGTGTTGGAGTGATAAAGAAACTGATCAGCGACGAGCGCATCCAAAAGGCTGTCAGGTACGTCTTTTTCGGTGCCTGTACGACACTCGTCAATTTTTTGATGTTTGGACTGCTGAAAGACGGACTGCACATCGAGCTCAACGTGTCGAACGCCATCGCCGTTGCAACATCCATACTTTTTGCGTATGTAACGAATAAGCTGTTCGTTTTCAAAAGCAGGAGGGAAGACCTCGGCGCCCTTTTCAGGGAAATGCTTTCATTCTTTTCCGCGCGCGGCGTGACGATGCTTGTCGAAGTCGGAGCCATATTCCTTATACACACGGTGCTCCGGCTGGACGAAAAGTACAGCTTTTACTCAAAGGGTGCCGTTAATGTCCTGGTCCTTATCCTGAACTTCGTCTTTTCACAGTGGATCGTGTTCCGCAATAAACCTGATTTGGGGAAAGATGCGCGCAAGTAACAACGGGACAAGCAAACCCGTCCGATGCAGGATCGGACGGGCAAATAATTGCTGTCGTATGAGTTAGACCGTGGCGCGGACTTTCTTCAGTTTGGCAAAGCGAGGCAGGCCTTGTTCCTTATCGAGCTTTGTTTCACCCTGGATAAGGGGAAGTGCATACTCTATGAAGGGGAGGAGTATCCCGTTTCCTTCTTCGTTGATCCACTCACGCGGGACCTTCTTCTCCACGTTTGCTACCTCGGTCAGGCCGATGAGCTTCGGCTCGCACTTGTAGGGATCCTGCGATACGCGCTCGAATGCGACCATTTTGTCAGTGACGCCGGCTATCGCCTGTTCAACGGCAACCCTGCCCGCCATCACAGCTTCCTCGATATCCGTTGCCGAAGCCACATGAGCCGCGCAGCGCTGCAGCAGTGAGAACTCGATACCGCGAACTTTGGCACCGGTTTTTTCCTTTACGATCGAAGCCAGCGTTGCTGCGAGTCCGCCCAACTGAGCGTGACCGAAGGAGTCTTTGGAAGATGCAAGATTGGAGCCGTATTCCGAAATGAACTTGCCGTCCTTGTCCTGGATGCCTTCGGATACGGCTACGATGCATTTGCCGTTCTTCCTGTAGACATTCGTTACGTCTTCGATGAAACAGTCAAGATCGAACGGAAGCTCAGGCAGGTATATGAGGTCCGGACCGGCGCCCATGTGTACGGCAAGTGCGGATGCGGCGCAGAGCCATCCGGCGTGGCGTCCCATTATCTCGAGGATCGTGATTTG
>JAAYMG010000329.1 GCA_012521525.1 Clostridiales bacterium
CCTGCTTTTACATCAGTTAAAACAGTTGACAAAACAAAGACTATATATTATACTTTAATATCGTCGGACGCCTGATACGGCATCATGAAGGGGTATAGCTCAGCTGGTAGAGCAGCGGTCTCCAAAACCGCGTGCCGAGGGTTCAAGTCCTTCTGCCCCTGCCAATACGGCCCGGTAGTTCAGTTGGTTAGAACGCTAGCCTGTCACGCTAGAGGCCGAGGGTTCGAGCCCCTTCCGGGTCGCCACCCGCTGCTATAGCTCAGGAGGCAGAGCGCGTCCTTGGTAAGGACGAGGTCTCCAGTTCGAATCTGGATAGCAGCTCCATATGAAACCCAGTAACAAGAGGTTACTGGGTTTTTTATTATGTATTGACGAAGCATCACGAGCATGGTATAATACTTAAAATTATTTATATAAAATTTGTTATATAATTTTCCCTGCCAGAATAGATTTTAATGGTTATGGGACACCAGTTTGATCCAAAGCTTTCATGAGTATTGTTAGTCACTGTTTGATGAAACTGACAAGCGCGGCCATATACCGAATTATATAAAAAGGAGTAAATCTATAAATGGGTATAACGATATTGACAGACTCGACATCAGAGATCCTGCCCGCCGAAGCCAGGAAGCGAAACCTCGTGGTGATACCTATAAAAACCGTGTTTGAGGACGGGGTGTATCTCGACGGCATAGACCTGACAGCAGAAACTTTTTACGAAAAGCAGGCTGCAGCAAAGAAGCTTCCGAGCACTACGCAACCGTCGCCGATGGAATTTGAAGATCTTTTCCGCGAAGCGGTCGAAAGAGGGGATTCGATCATCGCGATATTGATCGCGGAATCGCTTTCCGGTACGATCCAAAGCGCAAACATCGCCAGGAGCAATTTCGAAGGAGAGATCTATGTGATCGACAGTGAATGTACGACCATAAGCCTACGCCTGCTGGTGGAATTAGCGCTTGAGCTGAGGGAAAAGGGATTGAGCGCGGGTGAAATCGTGGAGGAACTTGAGAAGGCTAAGAAGCGCATCAAACTGTATGCTTATGTCGATACTCTGGAATACCTCAGGAAGGGCGGACGCCTGTCAAAGACCGCCGCATTTGCAGGGACCCTGCTGGACGTAAAGCCCATAATATATCTGAGGGATTCGGAATTGGGGGTAAAAACCAAAGTGCGCGGAGTGAAGAACGCGCAGAAAGAAGTCATCAGGCTGGCACTGGAAGACGGGATAGATACCGATATGCCAATAGCCATAGGTTACTCGGGCAACCGCGATACATTCGAACCATTTTATGAGCTTGCGGTCGATACCGTAGGAAAAATCGACTACGTAAGCGCCATAGGCAGCGTTATCGGAGCACATGTTGGTCCGGGAGCGGGTGCCATAGCTTACTACAAAAAAGACTGCTGACTACTCCCTTAATCGCTGTCCGCATAGCAAAAAACGCTCTGCCAAAATATGATCCTCCTGACGGCAAACAGCTTTTTATTGCTGTCAGCCGGAAAGAGAGGCATATCATGACGGCAGGGCGTTTTTTGCATGTTTTCATGACTCATTCAGGGAGTCAAATGCGGCAGGGCCGGTCACCTGCATGCCATGCCTGTTGACGGCACCAGGTCAGAACGGCCTGCAAATCTGTTTTGCCTTGTCATTTAATTTAATATTCGATATAATACTGTAAATTGGTAAGCTGCATAGAATGCGAGTGAGGAACATGATACGTGTAGCGGTTATCGATGATGAAAACCATCACAGGAGAGTAATCAACCGACATATCAAAAAACTGCAGACAGAGATCGGAGAGAAAGTCGACGTATATGAGTTCAGCAGCGGTGAGTCTTTGCTGAAGTCTCTTGACAAGGGCTTCCACATCATTTTCCTTGACCAGAAGATGCCGGGACCGAGCGGGTTTGAAACCGCCGAGAAGATCCGCGTTCTGGACAAGAAAGTGATCATCATTTTCGTTACGGCGATCGAGGAGCTGTGGGAGGACGGCTACAGCGTCCAGGCTTTTTATTACCTGACGAAACCGATAGATGAGGGTAAGTTCCGAAACGTGTTCAAACGCGCCGTCGATAAAATCCAGGAAGAGCGGAGACCGGTTACAATACAAACGATGAGCGGTCTTTTTGTTTTTGACATAATGGACATCCTTTATCTGAAAAAGAACCAGCGATATACGGACATTTACTACTTTGAAAGGGAAAGCGGTTCCGTCAAGGTGGAAAAGATACGCAATTCTATCAAAGCCGTGGCAGACCAGTTTGAAGCCTTTGACTTCGTGCGCCCTCATGTGTCTTACCTGGTAAATCCCTTGCACATCAGGCGTATAACGGAAGAAAACAGGGACAAGTTCATAGAGCTTGTGACAGGCGAAAAGATATACATATCAAGGGACAGGCTCAACTCCGTGTTTGAAATCGTCATGAAGAGCCTTGACAAGCGGACTTACGTAGTCCTTCCGTAGTTTGATATGGAGCGTTCTAGGCAGGGGTTTTGTTATGCATAATGAAGAACTGATAGTTACGATAACCAAGATTCTGACGGTTGGGGCTGATGCCTACATAGTGTTTGACTATTTTGACGCATTCTACCAAAGGAAGGTCAGCCAGCTAAGGTTTTACATCGGCGTATTGTCGTATATGGTCCTTATGATGATTTCCAGCTACATATCGGTCCCGAATATCCATTCCGTTATTGCAGTCATAATGATAGTCTCTTTGGGGCTGCTGCTTTACAGGGGAGCGATCCGGTCGATCATCATAAGCCTGGCGATCTACCTGCTGTTGATGCTGGCATGTGAGGCTATAGTATATTTTTCGGTGAATTTGCTGACCACGGTTTCGATTGTGGAACTGCAGGAAACTATCGTGAATAATATACCATTCCTGGTATATGCGAAGATCGTCCAGTTCGTCCTCTTCAAAAGCATACAGCAGATGAAAAGGACCAGCCAGAGCCGCCTTATGGCAAAGGATTTCCTGTCATTGATCTCGATTTCCGTCATCTCGCTGTATACGATGTTGTTTTTGCTGGTAAGGGACAGCCTGGGGCGCCAATATGTAGACATCTCAAATTTCCTGATAAGCATTGGACTTCTTGTGGCAAACCTTATCATATTCAACCTTTTCTTAAAATCAACGAAGTATGCGAAAATCGAAATGGAGCAATCTCTGATCCTTCAGAACATGGAATCATCCGAAAAGCGTTATGAAGAGGTCGTTGCCATTCAAAATCAGATAAGAAACATGTGGCATGATATCAACAACCATATTTCCGCTGTCAAGGGCATGATCGCTCTGAATGACGAAGAGGCTGAAAGATATATCGGTGAACTCGAGCAGAAAATGCGCGAATACGCCACCCACACAGCATTCGGCAACACGGTCCTGGACACTGTTATCTATACCAAAACTGCAAAGGCAAGGGAGCTTGGAATCGAAATAAGCTCGAGCCTCGATATGGATAAAAACATCAAGATCGACCCGATAGACCTGTGCACGATTTTCTCCAACGCACTGGACAATGCGATAGAAGCATGCATGGAAATAAAAGAAGGCAGGAAGTTCATATATATAAAAGCTGTCCAGAGAGAGGGGATACTTTTTATAAAAATAATCAACAGCTCGCTGGACCGTGTAAAGAAAGGCGACGGATTTCAAACGACGAAAAAAGAAAAGAAGCTGCATGGCATAGGATTGAAGAGCATACAGAATGCGGTTGAAAACTATGCCGGAAACATGCAGACCGAATATAAGGACGGCATATTTGAGTTGAGCATAATGTTAAATGCGAAATAAAGAGAAAAATGGAAATATATGGAATATAAGATACGAATATTGACGCGATTTCGACGAAGTTTGCATTTCCTATGTACAAGCTTTCGCAAATGTGGTAAATAGATTACACAGTGTTAACTCAAACCATATTGTGCATAGGAAAGGATGGCAGATCATGAAGAAGAACATCAAGATCCTGTCAGCACTATCGTCAGTCCTGTTCACCGCGACAGTGGTATTAGCCGCCTGGCCATGCCTGTTTATTTTCAACCAGCCGAAGGCCCCTGAAGGCTTGAAGGAGTTCAGGAAGTTCTAATGTTTTATCGACGCATTTCCGTTGGTTTGACTGCCAGGATGATATCCGCCGGGGTGGTAAAGGAAGAGGACCGCGATGTCTATCAGTACAGCATTGAGGTAGTCGCGGCTCTGATCGTCAATTTCGTATCGGCACTTATTTTGTTCTTGGTATTTGGCAGGTTATCGGAAGGGTTAATATTCTTTGCAGTTTTTTTCCCGCTCCGTACATACTCCGGCGGATACCATGCGTCGACCCACCTGAAGTGCTACCTGATATCAATGGCATTGATGCTGGCAGTTATATTCTGCCTGAACAATACCTCACAAACAGATTATTACATGTTATCCGCCGTGCTTGGTTTGTTCTCGATTCTTACGGTTTTCATGCTGGCCCCGGTCGAGGACAAGAACAGGCCCCTCGATGATAAGGAGATAGCGGTTTACCGCGGGAAAAGCCTTAAACTTCTTGCGGTGGATGGAGCGGCGCTGATACTTCTTCTCATATTCCGTATGGAGTTCTACGCATACGTCGTCTCATTGGGCCTATCAGTAACGGCAGCATCCATCATCGTCGCCAAGCTGAACAGACTAATATCAACTAAAATAATTATAGAAAAATGAAAATCCGCATTTATTTGTAGGGAAGAGTTGAATGATAAGCATCGCTGTGGTTGACTATCTGGAGCCTCGCAGAGCTGCCCTGGTCAGTGTGCTGAAGGAATTTGAAAGGGAAAACGGCCACAAGATCGAAGTTTTCGAATTTGGCTCAAGCTCCGAGGTCGTTGAATCCATCGGCATCGGGTTCGGACTGGCGATAATCGAACATGATATAACAAGCAACTATAACGGTTTGGTTATCGCTGATAAAATACATATACTCAGCCGTGAGACGCTGATTATATTTCTTTCGTCCAAGGCCGACCGGTGGGAGGACGGATTCAAGGTTTCGGCATTCAACTATCTGGTCAGGCCCGTATCGAAAGCCAAACTGAAATCAGTTCTTGCAGAAGCCCTTCAGAGGGCAAGCGAAATGAAAAAGACAGTGCTCATTACAGGGGACAAGAACTTTATAGCACTGCCCAGCAGGGATATAATCTGCTTCTGCTGGCACAAAAGCCGCCAGGTTTACGTTTACTATTTCAAATCGGGTAAGATCGTCAATGCCAAAATGAAGGCCGATCTTTCGGCAGTCGAAGAGCAACTGCTCCCGTTGGGATTTATCAGGTCAAAGGGTAACTGCATCATAAATCCCATTCACGTCCGTAAAATATGGGTTGAGGGAAGCAAAACGCATGTTGAAACATCTCTTGGGGAAGAGATTATGATACAACGCACTATGGGGATGTGCTTGTTGCAAAAGGTTAAACGGTAATTCTCTGCAGCCAGGCCCTGCCGGAATCCTCCTAACCGGCGGGGCGATTTTTTTTGCCGGTTAACCGGGCCGTGGCAACCATGCATATAGTACCCCCGGTAAATAGTACCGTTCAGACTGTAAGGCCGTAAAGTAAAAGTTCCAAAGGGCCTTGCAGTCCTATGGAACCTGTATCATGGATTGATTTGCTATAAGAAATTCAGGAACAAAACGATCATAAAAGAGTCATAGAGAACGGATCTTCCGGAAAAGGAGCGTGTTCGAAAGAGTGCGCAGTACGGCCGCATATGCCGGAACGGAAATTATAACGGCGATAGCGGCGTTTATGAGCGAAGCACGGGCTTTTGCAAGGACATCTATCATTGCGGTGGCAACTGCTGCATCCAGGAAGTACACATCGAAAATGAATGTCTTGGTCAGATAAAGCAGGACATATGTCAGTGCGCCCAGAACACCTGCAATAATGCTCCGCAGCAGGTTGAAACCGGTCGCTTTCCTGGTGAAGGAAATGCTGCCGCAGACAAGTCCCATCATGAATTTATTGAAAAATGTTATCGGTGCGTCCGATACATACGCAGGGTTTACAAGATCGAAAAGCATCGAACCTATGCCTGCTGCCAGACCGCCCCTGAGACCGCCGAGAAGAAAGCCCGAAAGAAGGCAGAATGCGTTTCCCAGATGTATCCTGGTGATGCCAAGGATCGTGGGTATTGGGATGCTTATCTGGGAGGCTACAAATACGAGAGCCGACATGAAGCCAACGCCGATTACGTCATACATCGTCAGTTTGCGGCTATGCATGCTGAGATCCTCCTTTTTAGAATATTTTTAATATTAAAAGGCAGGCGGGCAATTGTCAAGCGCTTTATGGTACAAAAAACCGATAAGAACTTAACAAAAGCATAACAAAAAATAATGCTCAAGTTTGCATTCTATGATATAATAGGAGAGTAAGACTCCTTTGGGAGTTGTTCGGAGGAGATATATGAGCAAAAAGCTACTTATTGTCGAGGACGAGAAGTCGATCATCGATATATTGAGCTTTAATCTTAAGCGAGAGGGTTATGAGACGATAGAAGCCATGGACGGGGAAACCGGCCTTGAGCTTGCGAGATCGGATAATCCCGATTTGATTTTGCTCGACGTGATGCTTCCAAAACTTGACGGCTTCGAGGTGTGCAGGAAGCTCCGCCAGGAAGGCGCCACAACGCCGGTCATTATGCTTACCGCACGTGAAGAGGAGTCGGACAAAATACTGGGACTGGAGATCGGAGCCGACGACTACATAACAAAGCCGTTTTCGATGAGGGAACTGCTTGCCCGCATCAAGGCAAATATCCGGCGCAGTAAAATGGAGGAGAGTGCTTCCGGCACTTCCAGGGAGGGCGACCAAATCGTCGCAGGCGATCTGCGCATAGATTTGGGGCGCCTTGAGGTTTTTAAAAGCGGGAAGCCTGTGGACCTGACACAGAGGGAGTTCGAACTGATAAAGTTCCTTGCTTCGGCACCGAACAAGGTGTTCAGCAGGGAAGAGCTGATGGAGAAGGTTTGGAACTACGACTACTACGGTGACATAAGGACAGTGGACGTAACGATTCGCAGGCTGCGTGAAAAGATAGAGGACGATCCGGCGAATCCTCGCTACATAATAACTAGACGGGGCGCAGGATATATGTTCACGGAGGCTTGATGCATGTTCCGGAGTCTTTATCTGAAGCTCGTATTGATAATGTCGCTGCTCATGATCTCAATTATGGCGGTCGTCGGAACGTTCCTGATAAGCAATGTGGCTGTATACCATTTGGACGAATTCTCGGGACAAATGGCAACGATGTTCAGCAACGAGGAATTCGTTTCAAGACTGCGAATCGCCGTCAGCGAAGGTGCGGATAGCCTGCACGAAGTTTTGGAAACATACAGCGGCAATCTTGGGATCGACCCCAATAACAGGAACTTTTATATACTGGACGCAAGATCCGGGCTGCGCCTCGCCGGTTCCGACGGTGATACCGGGGAGGCCATCGACCTTACGCCGAATATACTCGCCGCCATGAACGGGGAAATAGGCGACACAAGATCGATCACGGCTTCATATATAGACATAGCTATACCCATATCGGCAAATGCCAATAGCGAACCGGAATATATAATTTACATCCGAGACCTGAAACAGAGGCAACAGGAACTAACGACGCAGCTCTTTACAATTATCCTGGAAGCGCTGCTTTTTGGTCTTGTAATCTCAATATTGCTCAGCTTTTTGCTGTCCAAGACCATGACAACGCCCATCGAAGGCCTGACCCGCCTGGCGGGCGACATAGCCCGGGGTGAATTTTCCAAAAGGATAGAGGTGCACTCCGGCGACGAGATCGGAGTGCTGTCCGAAACATTCAACGACATGGCTGAAAAGCTTCAGACGACACTTGAGACGGTCGAAAACGAAAGGAACAAGCTCAACACGCTGTTCCTGAGGATGACGGACGGAGTCTGTGCGTTTGGAAGGAGCGGCGAACTGATCCAGGTGAATACGGCTGCCGTCGAGCTGATAGGAAGGCAGATGGACACGGACATACATTACGATGACCTGTTTGGCGGGATACTCCCGCTGAATGATGCCCTATCCATAAAGCCGCCCGATTTCTTCGAAACGAATTATACGACATCAGACCGTTCGCTCAAACTCTTCATCGCCCCGTTCGGAGATAATGACCGTGAAGGCGGGGTCATGGTCGTCATCCACGATGTAACAGAGCAGACAAAGCTTGAAAACGTAAGGCGGGAATTTGTGGCCAATGTATCTCATGAGCTGCGGACCCCGCTGACCAACATAAAAAGCTATACCGAAACGCTGCTTGAAAATGACGACATTGACCGGGAGACACAGCGGAACTTTCTGGGCGTCATCATGAAAGAAAGCGACCGGATGACCCGCATCGTCTCCGACCTGCTGACATTGTCGCGGTTTGACTATGGCAATGACGGCCTGAAGATCCATCGGGTGCAGACCGTCAAGCTGATCGAAAGGGTCTACCAGGCAATGTATCTGGATGCCATGAAGAGAAAGCATGTCATGACCATGGAACTGGTAGGCCAGTTGCCCGATGTATATTGCGACAGTGACCGCATCGAGCAGGTACTGACCAATATCCTGTCAAATGCCATAAAGTATACGCCCGACGGCGGTGAAATCTCCATAAAGGCCTGGTCGGAGGACGACACTGTTTTGATTTGCGTCAAGGATAACGGGATAGGGATACCCGAAAAAGACATCGGCAGGCTTTTTGAGCGCTTTTACAGGGTCGACAAGGCCCGCTCGCGGGAAGCCGGAGGGAGCGGGCTGGGGCTCTCGATCGCCAAGGAGATCATAGAGCGCCACGGCGGCAGGATAACCATAGAAAGCAAGTACGGGGAGGGCACGACGGTCACAGTTTACCTTCCTATCGGAGGGGAAGACAGGCAATGAGGCGTTTCAAAGAGACTGCCAAGACGATAGTCATCATATTGCTGTTGATCAGTGCGTTGTGGCTTACGGTTTTGACATGGGTATATGATCCGTCGATCCTCTCGGCGGATTTTTACGGGAAGGCCGGCAAATTGCTGGCTTTGATCGGTATAGACATTCCGGGAGCAGTAACGGTTCAGACTAAAAGGGTGCATGACATCAAGGAGGCAGCTGTTCCTGTCAGGTGTGCGATCACGCTTGATGATGGCAGATACGGTGCCGAATATGACAGCACGCTCGTCGCACAGGTCGTGGACAGGACGAAGCGGCTGGTGGGA
>JAAYMG010000330.1 GCA_012521525.1 Clostridiales bacterium
CATCAGCAGTTCTCTCGTGAAGCCGCCCAAATCATATTTTTCAATGTTGTCCATATCAGCCCACTCATATTCTTCTGCTTCGTCATTCAAGATAACGTCACTGGAATCCGTATGGCAAATATAATCTATAAATATAAAATGCTTCTTATCATGAAACTCACTGCTGTATATACACTCTTTCAGGCCAATAAGCCTAATATCGTATACACTTAAACCGGTTTCCTCCAAAATCTCCCTTTTCAGGGCTTCTTCCATGCTCTCTCCTAACTCAATATGCCCTCCGGGAATCACATATTTATTCCCCCACTTGCGGGATCTGCACAAGAGCACTTTCCCCTCGGGGTTAAAAATAACAGCCCCAACCGTTGGTTCCGGATACTTATTCATATATTATCTCCTATCTCTTTAATATCTGTTAGCAAACTGCTGATGGATTGCAATGATTCCCGTTACCACGTCTGCCGTTGCCTTTGCCTGGTCATGCCGGAGTGTTGATCGCAAACTGTGCTTGAGGCTTCCAGTTCTCATTGAACCTGTACACAGTAATCGGAGCATAGATAACAGCGAACATGGTTAACAGCTCCGCCTTTCCGTCACCGTCTATGTCCGCCAGGACAATGCTTTGCTCAGGCCAACGGTCAAACTCACCGTAGTTGAAAATAGGACACAGAGTGATGTTTCCGTCTGCATCATACTGATAAGCGGCTATAAACTGCTGCGTGAATTCCGGGCTGTTCTCGTCGATCGTATAGCTTTCATATATGTCATTTTCCATGTTAACAGGATCAAGGGAAACACCTGTGAAAACACGTCCACCCAAATCTATCGCAGTACCGTCACTGCTGAAATATGCTGTCAGTGTGTAGGTGGCCGTGTTCTCCGCTGCCGGAGGGGACATCTCAAGGCCGGTCGCAACAACGGTATTGCTGGCGTTGACGACGCTCTCCTCTCTACCGTCGCCATCTATATCGAAAAACCATGCATTCTTGATGATTACCGGTGTGGCAGTTGATACTTCTCCGATTTTCTCTTTGAAATAGTTTTGCCAAATCTCAATGTCAGGCTGGGACTGCAGCGAATAGCACTCATACCTGACTGTTACTATAAATGGTTCCCAATCTCCTGACATTGCTATCTCATCTCCCATATATCTCAGCGACCTGCTGATCCATCCTTCATCAGGCAGAGGAAAGTCATAGGGGTTTTGCTCCGGGTCGGCATACATTTTTCGTGTATCGATTATGACAGCATTAACAGGCTCATCATCGAAGCCAAAACGTTTTTGGATTTCAAAGTACCACTCGGATCCTTCGTTCAATAACTGTTGCTTTCCGTCTGCCACATGGGATACCGGGACGAAAGCATTTTCGTAGTATTCGACCCATACCGTTCCGTCTTTGAAAATACTCTTGTCATCACCGGGCAAATCACCATCTGTGTTTGGCATATCTTTGACTTCGACCCTGTCCCCGAACTTGTCTTCGCTCTCTTTATCGTTTTCTATGTATTCGATCTCCCCGTCGTTGCTCTCCTTACTACTGTTTCCTGAGTAAATCTGATATAAAGTTCTGCTTGAATCCCTGCTGATCCTGTAAATCCCTGCATACGGCTCTTCAACATAATCCCGGCTTCCCTCTGAATACAAGAACAGCTTTCCGGTCCTCTCTTTACCGATGAGCATTATGACAAGATAGTTGTCCCTGGCAGGGTGATCGTTGACGGAATATCTCAGTGTTTTTCTCGCACCGGTCAGGGCAGACAGGATTGATCCTATCCGTTCCTTGTCGGATATGGTCACACGCCCAACGGTCAACATATCATTGAATTGTTCCATTTCAACGGAAGTAACCGATGCTGTGTCAGGCAGTTCAAGGGTTTGCATGGTTTTAGAAAGCAGAGTTATAATTCCGACGACTGCAAAAATAGCAACCGAGCATAATATCCAAAAAGTCTGTTTCCTATATGGTGGACCAGC
>JAAYMG010000331.1 GCA_012521525.1 Clostridiales bacterium
GGGCATTGTACCTGGACAGGGTGCTCCGTGAGAACGATGAGATAAGAGTCAACAGGGACACTTACTTCAAAGACCTGATAAGGAACATCAAGTCGGTAGAGGACAGTGACCTTGCAGTGCCCGAGAGCCTGGCAGGAATCCTGAGGAATTACCAGAAGACAGGGTACAGGTGGCTGAAGACCCTGGCAAAGTATAATCTCGGCGGTATACTGGCGGACGACATGGGACTCGGGAAGACCCTGCAGGTTATTGCCCTGTTTCTCTCCGCGAAAGAGGAAAAGGCAGGCAAACCTTCGCTGGTTGTGACACCTGCTTCCCTTGCCATCAACTGGGAGAATGAAATACGCCGCTTTGCCCCGTCGCTCAACGTAGCCACGGTGATCGGCGACAACGCCGAGCGGAAGGAAATAATTGACGAAGCAGGCAAGTATGATGTCCTGATCACGTCTTATGATATGCTCAAGCGGGACATCGAACATTATGAAGGCAAGGAGTTCCTCTATCAGATAATCGACGAAGCCCAATATATCAAAAATCACAGTACGCAAAACGCCAGATCGGTCAAGGCGATCAGGAGCGATCACAGACTGGCGCTTACCGGTACGCCGATCGAGAACAGGCTGAGCGAGCTTTGGAGTATTTTCGACTACCTGATGCCGGGTTATTTATATAGCTATCAGAAGTTCAAAAAACGCTTTGAGATCCCGATAGTCAAAAACCGGGACCCATATGTGATCGAGCTGCTGAAAAAAATGACGGGGCCTTTCATACTGCGAAGGCTGAAAAGCGAAGTCCTGTCCGAGCTGCCTTCCAAATCCGAGTCGCTGGTGCAGGCTTCCATGGAGGGTGAGCAGAGGAAACTTTACCTTGCAAATGCAATGCTGCTCAGGGACCAGATCATGGAGCAGGGAGAGGACGCCATTGCACGTCAGCGCTTCCATATACTCGCTATGCTCACAAAACTGAGGCAAATATGCTGTGATCCGGGTCTCTGTTATGATGACTATGCAGGACCGAGTGCAAAGCTTGAGACATGCATGGAGCTGATACGTGAATCCACCGAAGCCGGTCACAAAGTTCTCCTGTTTTCGCAGTTCACTTCGATGCTTGCACGGATCGAAGAGCGACTTAGCAGTGAAGGATACAGCTACTATGTACTGAAAGGCGATACATCCAAGGAACAACGGGCTCAGATGGTCGAGAGGTTCAACCGGGACACTACGCAAGTGTTCCTCATATCCCTCAAAGCGGGGGGAACCGGCCTGAATCTGATCGGAGCGGACGTGGTCATTCACTATGATCCGTGGTGGAATATCGCCGCGCAGAACCAGGCAACGGACAGAGCGCACCGCATCGGTCAGAAGAGGAACGTCCAGGTATACAAGCTGGTCGTAAAAGACAGCATCGAGGAAAAGATCCTTAACCTTCAGCAGTCCAAGAAGGAACTTGCAGATGCGATCATATGCGAGCAGAGCACCGGAGCTTCCCTTGTCAATATGACAAAAGAGGACCTTCTCGAGCTCCTTTCGTAACATCGAAGTTCTATATGACAAACATAAAACACGCTGTATTCTACCGGTAATGTCGGTAATGAATACTGCGTGTTTTTTTAGCATGATTTATACGTGATTTATAATCTGCCGGTACTGACATGGAAATCCGGCATGCATCCATCCTGGTTTTCCCGCCGGCTGCGGGCGGTCATTGGGCCTGTTGCCGTGTCCGCGTCCCGGCGTCAGGGAAAATGAACAGAAAGATCCCGAATGCAAACAGCATCAGAGAAGCTATAAGTAATTTCGTTACAGTATTACCGCCAAATAATGCGTTGAGAGGATTGAGCACCAGCGGCGACAGGAACTGCGCAAAGTGGTTTGCGGACATGAGGATCGCAAATGACAATGTCCTGCTCTCGGCCCTGAATTTGTTTCCTATGTCCGACACACATGAGGTTATAAAGATATTCAAACCTATTCCGGATGTAAGCGAACCTATACAGTAAATCGGTATCGAACGGGTCAAGACTACAAGCAAAATGCCTGCAGCAGACAAAACAGTACCAGCGGAAAGCGTGTATTTCCCCAGGGCCTTCTTTATGCGGGAAAACGTAAAGCCTACCAGGAAGCCGCCTACCGAGAATATCGCCATGATAATGCCAACGTCGGCAACCGTCCCGATACCGTAACCCTCCACGAGCTGAGACATGTTCATGGACATTGAGATCGAAAACAGAAGGAAGATGAATATCTTGACCGCATAGGACAGTATCCTCCGATCAAAGGCTTTTCCGGAGCCGTCATCAGCCCGCGTTTTGACGTCATTGCCGCTTTCGGACGAAGGGTCCGTGATTTCGGGCCTTGATGGCAGCGTAAGGTACACTACGACTGCGGGTATAAGGCATATCAAGTAGACCAGATAAATCGCCTTTACCCGGATCGAGCAAAGCCAACCGGCTATTGAGGAGAAGATAAGTCCTCCTCCTCCGGCAAAAGCGCCATGGATACCGTTTGCCGTCTCGCGCAGGTCTCCCGGAGGATAATAATCGGAGGGA
>JAAYMG010000332.1 GCA_012521525.1 Clostridiales bacterium
ACGATCGGACTTATCAAGGCGATCAATACATACAAACCGGATAAAGGCATAAAGCTTGCCACCTACGCGTCACGATGCATCGAAAACGAGATCCTCATGCACCTGAGAAAGACTGCACCGCAGCGAAGCGAAGTGTCCATAGACGAACCGCTGAATACCGATTGGGACGGAAACGAACTGCTCCTGAGCGACGTGCTGGGAACCGAAGCAGATATCATCATGCGGCCGATCGAGGACGAGGCGGATAAACAGCTGCTGAGACTTGCGCTGGAGAGGCTATCAAAGAGGGAACGGGAAATAATAGTGATGAGGTTCGGGCTTGACGGGACGAAGGAGAAGACACAGAAGGAAGTAGCCGATATGATGGGAATATCCCAGTCATATATATCCCGGCTTGAGAAAAAGATAATATTGAGGCTGAGACGCGAAATGAACAGAATCATGTAAAACGCACTGGACAAATATGCACTTAATATATATTATATATCTGAAGTATTGGTAGCCGGAGGATTGTCGTTGCGTCTGAGAACCAGCAGATTGGAGATCATACCTTTCAGCAGGAGACAGTTGGAGTTGTTTCTGACCGATCCTGCAGGCGCAGCTCGGGAGATAGGCGCGATATACGGAACCGTCCCGTTTGAAGTGATGGAAACACAACGCAACCTCTATGCCATGAAGCTCAGGATCATCGATATGAACCCGGAGGCATGGCTGTTTGCTACGGCCTGGCAGATAGTGTCAAGGTACAGCCGGCTGATAGTCGGTGAGATCGGCTTCAAGGGGATCCATCCGAACGGTGAAGTCGAGCTGGGGTATTCTACGCGACACGAGCACCGCTGCCGGGGTATAATGACCGAAGCCGTCAAAGAGATATGCCGTTTTGCCTTTGAGCAGGACAAGTTCATAATAAAGACCGTATCGGCCCTTACAAGGCCGGACAATCTCGCTTCGGAGGCAGTTCTGAAGAATAACGGATTCGTAAAAAAAGGGACGCTGTTTGGCAAGAATTATTGGATCATGACCCGCAGCGATTTTTTTGCCAACGCAAAACAGAGGAATCAAGGAAATGGAGAACATACCGAATATGACTCAGAATCAGATCGATGATGTAAATATAACAGAAGAAAGTGCAACGATAATGCCCATGCTTGCCCTGAGAGGACTGACGGTTTTCCCAAATATGATACTGCACTTTGACGTGGGCAGGGAGAAGTCGGTCCGTGCTCTTGAGCAGTGCATGCTGGAAGACCAGAATATTTTTCTCGTAACACAGAAGGATATACGTGTTGAAGATCCCGGAATGGATGACCTTTACAAGATCGGAACGGTCTCAAAGGTAAGGCAGATGTTCAAGCTCCCCGGCAATAATGTCAGGCTGGTCGTTGAGGGAAGCTACCGTGCAAGACTGGCAGACATAGTGAGATCTGAAAACTACTTTGTTGCCGAAGTCGTGCAGATAAAAGAGAAGGACAGCGAACGGGCTTTGAAGAAAAAGCTCGCGCTTGTCCGTGAAACACAGAGGGCATTTGAAGAATACGCGGAAGCCGCGCCGAGAGTTCCAAACGAAGTGCTCCTTCAGGTACTCTCGTCGGACGAGCCGGGATACCTCGCAGATTATATTGCTCAGAACATATCC
>JAAYMG010000333.1 GCA_012521525.1 Clostridiales bacterium
TAGATAGCCCAAAAACTCAAGGCCGACTATCTGGCCGTCGTCCTGCGCAACCGAGACCTTGATGAGGTCCGGATAATATGTGATATCATCTTTGGTATACGCGAAATTAACTGTAAGGATATTGTTGCGGGAGATATAATAGCTGGTTTCCATGCCGTCAAAACCGTTGTTTGACAGGAAATCCTTGGCCTTCTTTACGCAGTCTTCAACCGAGAGGACGGTCTGTTCAACAGTTCTTGAATGCATCATATTATGGATAAAGCCGCCGGCCTTGGTGATATCCACATACATATTCCCGCTTACGGTTTCTGCAACAAAAGAGTATACCGGTATATTGCCGTTGCCTTCTCCGTCATCCTTGACAATGGAGATATCGAGCTTGAATATCTCGGCGACCCGCTTTCTTGCATCTTCTCTGCTTATTTCTTCAGCGTTTTGCAGCATCATCGGCTTCATCTTGCTTATGTGGTCTGAAAACGGCCCGTCGTAAATAAGCCCGGCATATTCGGGGAACTGGGTCTCGATATCCTTGATCGTCTCGCTTATGGAGTTTATCTGTTGTTCGGGATTTGAAGCATAAATCGCTGTCCCTATTGAAAGTCCGTCATTATAGATGCGCTGATATAGTTCGTTGAGGTTTACGGATAGCTGGTAAGCCGCATCGGATAATGCTGCGATATTCTTCTTGTCTTCATCGGTTATTTCCAGGCCCGATGCTTCCTTTCGGGCAATATTATACGCATAGTCGCCAACCTGGCTCAGGAATTTTGCCGTGCGCTCCAGCTCGACATGCGAAAAGGGGAGATTCGCAAGTGCGTAGGTTGCCATCGCCGACTGGCGCGACACTTCGGCGGACAGCGAAGCTATCATGGAAGGCGTAGATGCGTAACGCCCTTTTTGAAGTGTTGTACTGATCTGCTCAATACTTGTGGTAAGCTCGGCAAAATTGTGCTGATATCCTGCTTCAAGAAGCCAGCGGTAATGTTTGGCCTCTGCATATCCTGTGTAGACGAAGCCGCTCAGCACGAGTATGAGAGCGACAGTATAGCTGATCAGTCGTACCTTAGTTCTTCTTTTCATCGTTAAACCCCACTTCATTGATGGTTGTATGTCGAGATATGCCGTTCCTGCTGCGGCAGACAGAAAATGCCGGTTTTGAAGGCATAATTGTTTAGAAAGTCATAAATATGCGTTTATATCATTTGTTTTCATCGAAGCAAATATTCAGTTAGCAAATCGGGCAGATCTGTCCCTGCTTATTTTTTGTTGAATTAAAAATTGCCATATTTATCGCTTTATGATATGATAGCGAGTAGCGGAATTCCGGCAGTATTGTCTTCAAAATCTGCAAACCGGGGTGTATTATTTTGCTGAAAATCAATTTTTCCGACAGAATGGGTGAACTGCAGTCGTCAACCATCAGAGAAATTTTGAAAATGCCGCAAACGCCTGATTCGGTGTCCTTTTCTGCCGGCAACCCTTCGCCGCTTACATTTCCGCACGAGGACATGGCAAAAATCGCGGCCGAGATTTTCCAAAACGACTATGTGACTGCTTTGCAGTATGGAATAACGGAAGGATACGAGCCGCTGCGCGCTGCTATAAGTCAGCGTATGTCGAGTAAGTACGGTATAGGATCTGACCTTGACGATGTCATCGTTACATCAGGCGGCCAACAGGTCATCGATTTGGCTATCAAGGTGCTTGTCAACGAAAACGACACGATATTGTGCGAATCCCCGAGCTTTATCGGGGCGCTCAATGCTTTCCGTTCATATAATGCGCGGCTTGTCGGTATCCCTGTTGATAAAGACGGTATGGATATCGATTCCCTGGAGAAGGCGCTCAGGACTGAACCGAATGTCCGTTTGATATACACGATCCCCACATTCCACAATCCATGCGGTTGCACGATGTCACTGGACAGACGCAAACGCATTCTTGAACTTGCAAAGAAATACGGCGTCTTTATACTCGAAGACAGTCCGTATTTCGAGCTGCGTTACTCAGGTGAAGATCTGCCGACCCTGAAAAGCATGGATACGGAAGGGTATGTTATTTTTGCGGGTTCATTCTCAAAAGTTATCGCGCCGGGGATACGGGTCGGCTTCGTATGCGCGCATCGCGATATCGTATCCAAAATGACTGTTGCTAAACAGGTCATAGACGTTCACACGAACCTTTTTTTCCAGATCCTTGTGGACAGGTACCTTCGCCTGGGTGTCATTGACGGCCATATTGAAAAATGCCGCGCCCTTTACATGCAAAAGAGGGACAGGATGCTTGCGGCAATGGACCGTCATATGGCAGGATCGGCTGCGTGGAACGTTCCTGACGGAGGACTTTTCATCTGGGCGGAACTTCCCGAGGGATACGATGGTCTAGAATTATGCAGAAGGCTGAAGGACAGGAACATATCCTGCGTCCCCGGAAACACTTTCTGCGTAGATCAAAAGCAGGTTTCGCGGGGATTCAGGCTGAACTTCTCCCTGCCTTCCGACGAGCAGATAGACAGAGGTATCGCCGTTATAGGCCAGGTGCTGAGTGAATATATAAGGTCCTGATTTTACTGATCAATCACTGTACAGTTTGAAAGAGGGTATATCATGAGCAAAAAGAGGATATTCAGCGGTATAAAGCCGACAGGTGAACTGACTTTGGGGTCATATATCGGCGCCATCAAGAACTGGATCGATCTGCAGCAGGAATACCAATGCCTGTACTGCATCGTTGATATGCATGCGATCACTATCAGAAACGATCCTGCCGTTCTGAGGAGACGATCGCTCGAGCAACTTGCGCAATATATTGCCTGCGGGCTGGACCCGGAGCAGAACATCATATATTTTCAAAGCCATGTGCCTCAGCATGCTGAGCTTTCCTGGATCCTGGGATGCTACTCGATGCTCGGGGAGCTCAACCGGATGACACAGTTCAAGGACAAGGTCAAAAAGGGTTCGGAAAACCTGAACGCAGGGATTTACACATATCCCGTCCTTATGGCTGCCGACATACTGCTTTTCCAATCCGATCTGGTCCCTGTGGGCGAGGATCAAAAGCAGCATGTGGAGCTATGCCGTGACATAGCTATTAGGTTCAACAGTATATACGGCGAAACATTTACCATTCCGGAACCGTTTATTCCCAAGGTCGGTGCGCGTATAAAGAGCCTCACCGATCCCTTGAACAAGATGTCGAAGTCGGACGACGATCCGCAGGGGAGTGTGTTCCTGATGGACAGCCCGGATTCGATCATGAAAAAGTTCAAGCGGGCTGTGACAGACATGGAGAACAGGGTAGCTTTCGATCCGGAAAAACAGCCCGGCATATCGAACCTGATGACTATCTATTCAAGCGCTACCGGAAAGAGCTTCGACGAAATATCAGCCGAATTTGACGGAAAGGGCTACGGCACTTTCAAGGTTGCCGTTGCCGAATCTGTCATCGAACTGCTCAGGCCGATCCGTGAGAAGACGGAAAAGCTGCTTGAGGACAAATCATACCTTGCGGAAATCTATAGGAACGGTGCAAGGCGGGCGTCGGAGCTTGCCGAACCTACTTTGAAGCTGGTTACCGAAAGGATCGGCTTCGTACCAAAAGGATAGGAAGGAAAACCCGACACATGGATACGGAACTTATATTTTTACTGCTTGTCACACTTGGAGTTTCATTTCTTGTATCCTTTGCAGCCACCCCGCTTGTAAAACAGTTTGCTCAGAGGATCGGGGCGATGGATGTTCCAAAGGACGAGCGCAGGATGCACAATATCCCGATCGCCAGGATAGGCGGTCTTGCGATCTTTTTCGGATTCATGTCCGGCGTACTGCTGTTTTCGGATATAGACCGCGAGCTTCGGGGGATACTGTTCGGATCGGTGATCATCGTGGTCATGGCGATGATCGACGACCTTATCAATCTAAAAGCCTGGATCAAGCTGATCGTACAGATCGTGGCGGCGCTCGTTGCCATATGGCACGGAGTTGTGATCGAAGTCATATCTAACCCGAATATTTTTTCCAGCAATCCGTGGCTTGTGCTCGGTGCGTTTTCGATCCCGGTAACGGTGATCTGGATAGTTGCCATAACAAACTCGGTAAATTATATAGACGGTCTTGACGGTCTTGCGGTCGGTGTATCATCTATATCGTCCATTTCAATGCTTGTGATAGCCATATTGGTTTCGGAACCGAACGTCGCCGTCGTGATGGCAGCCCTCGCCGGAGGATGCATAGGGTTCATGCCCTACAATCTGAACCCGGCAAAAATCTTCATGGGTGATACTGGCGCACTGTTCATCGGGTACATCCTTGCAACGATTTCTATACAGGGACTGTTCAAGTTCTATGCGATAATGTCGTTTGCTGTCCCGTTTTTGATCCTGGCTCTTCCCATTTTCGATTTCGTTTTTGCGTTCTTCAGAAGGCTGCTTGCCGGTAAGAACCCGATGGCCGCCGACAGGGGGCATGTGCATCACCGCCTGATCGATATGGGACTCAACCAAAAGCAGGCCGTTGCGATAATGTACGTGCTGAGCGGTATCCTTGGGCTGACGGCAGTTGTGCTGACCGCAAGCGGAGAACTTCGTGCGATGCTGCTCATAATAGGCATAATCATTGTCGGCGGACTGAGCGTAAAAACCTACTTCTCATATAGGCCGGACGTCAATAGCCGAAGAAACGGAATAATGAACGGGAAAGCCCACGCAATGAGCACGAACACCGAGATTAACGCAGATGCAAATGAAAGAGATATGCTCGTCGAAAGCGATCATATATATGTACAGGCTGACGATGGCATCATATCTGATGAACTGAAAGCCAATGACGATGCAAGTAACACTGACGTCAGCAACGACCGCAACGATCGGGGCAATGAAAATGCATGAACGCGTGAAGGTGCATGACTTGCCTGTTATGTTGCTGAATTAGGAAGGATAAATAAGATGGATAAAGTAAAAGTGATGGTCGTGTTTGGCACACGGCCTGAAGCGATCAAAATGGCACCACTTGTTCTGGAACTGAAAAACAGGGAACAGGTAGAGTGCATAGTTTGCACGACCGGTCAGCACAGGCAGATGCTCGATCCGATCATAGAAATATTCGGGCTGGACGTAGATTTCGACCTCAATATAATGGAACCGGACCAGACACTGTCGATGATAACTTCGAAGACAATAACCGGTATGGAGCCGGTGCTGGAGAAAACGAAACCCGACATGGTGCTTGTCCACGGAGATACGTCGACTGCTTTTGCCGCTGCACTTGCGGCATTTTACAGGAAAATCCCTGTCGGGCATGTTGAAGCAGGCCTGCGTACCGGAAACAGGTATTCCCCTTACCCTGAAGAGATGAACCGAAGGCTTATAAGCGAAATAGCCGAAATGCACTTCAGCCCGACGAAATCGAATGCAGAAAACCTTAGGAGGGAATCGGTGACAGGTGACATTTTCATTACCGGAAATACCGTTATCGATGCCCTGCACACCACGGTTTCCAAGTCATTCAGGTTTTATTCGGACTGTCTGCTGGATATCGACTTCGACAGGGAACGCGTGCTGCTTGTCACGGCACACCGCAGGGAAAACTACGGCCGTCCTCTTGAAAATATCATGAATGCCCTAAGGGACCTTGCGTACGCATATCCGGACATAAGGATAGTCTATCCCGTCCATATGAGCCCTGTCGTTAGGGATACTGCTGAAAGGATCCTGGGAAATGTACCGCGGGTCAGTCTGATCGAACCGCTCAATGTGGATGAGATGCACAACCTGATGGATCGCTGCCACCTGGTCCTTACCGATTCGGGAGGACTGCAGGAGGAAGCTCCGGCGCTTGGCAAACCCGTCCTTGTCGTTCGAAGGGAGACGGAACGCCCGGAAGCTGTCGAGGCGGGTACGGTCAAGGTATGCGGTGTGGAGCGTGAAACCATATTCAGAATGGCATCCGAGCTGCTTGATTCCGAAGAAGCATATTCGCAGATGGCAAATGCCGTAAATCCTTACGGTGACGGAAAAGCCTGCAGAAGGATAGTGGACGCGATCCTCTGGCGTTTTGGGTTTTCTGAGCGTCCCGGGGATTTTATGCACTGATACGGGGGTTCTCATGAACAAGGGGAAAATGACGGTTTTTGCGGTCATGGCGGCTGTCCTGCTTACCGCTGCCATATTTGTCGTATTCCTGATGACGACTGCAGCTGGCAACCGCGGCCCTGACATATCATTGCCACCGGCCCCGTCCGACGATGTGACCGGTGGCAACAACACTGTGGCACCTGAGGTTTCCGACATTGACGTGGAGTATTTGGACATAACGACGGAAAATGTGCAGTCGATAATCGAA
>JAAYMG010000036.1 GCA_012521525.1 Clostridiales bacterium
ATAAGACCGGTACACTGACCGTAGGGCATCCGTCGGTCGCTGCGAAAATATATTACGGCAACGATATCGAACAGGCCCTGAGTTTTCTTGCAAGCATTGAGCGCGAATCGGATCACCCGCTGGCAAAGGCGGTGCTTGAAGAAATCGGTGAAACGGCTTATCTGCCGGTTGAAAATACCGAAGTTGTAAAAGGCGCAGGGATCGTGGCAGAGGTCAACGGCCACAGGGTGGCTGTCGGCAACGTCGTTTTGATGGCAAAAGAAAACGTTGAACTGAAAGATAATGAGAAAGCGGATATTGAAAGGTTGGAGAAGAACGGAAACTCAATAATATTGACGTCTGTCGACGGGGAACTGAAGGTGTTGATGGGAGTCCGTGACCAGGTGCGTCCCGGGGTCAGGGAATATCTGCAAAAACTTAGGAGATCAAAGGTCAAAAATCTCATAATGTTGTCCGGCGACAACCAGGGGACCGTTGACGTGATAAGCCGGGAACTGGGATTGACCGAAGCCCATGGCAACATGCTGCCGGAAGATAAAGCGGCGTATATTGGGAAGCTTATGGAAGAAGGAAGAGTCGTTGCTTTCGTCGGAGACGGGGTAAATGACAGCCCGTCCCTGGCTTTGGCAAACATCGGCATTGCAATGGGGAACGGTACCGACGTGGCGATCGAGACATCTGACGTCGTATTGATGAATTCCGATATCAGCCGCCTGCCGCATGCCCTTGGATTGGCAAAAGCCACGGTCAGGAACATGAGGCAAAATATTATCATTGCGGTAGGTGTAGTGCTGGTGTTGCTGGCAAGTTTAATATTCAGTGAATGGATGAATATGTCGATTGGCATGTTGGTGCACGAAGGAAGTATCTTGCTTGTTATATTAAACGGCATGAGACTTTTGAGGTATAAATTACAGGACTCATGATTATATACACATTTGATGCACACTGGTCAAACATATGGGGACATCAAACATTGGGGATAGTGGTATATTAATACTGGTGGCTGAAATGAGTCATTGGAGATCATATGAATCGAATAACTGAAGAGCAAATGGCATAACTCAATGAAATGACATGGTTGACATAAATCATGGGATGACAAGGATCAAATGAATACATTGTCAGATCAAAATATGAAAGGTGGATTAACATGAAGAAGGCAACGATACAGCTCGAGGATTTGGCATGTCCGTCATGCATGCAGAAAATCGAGAAGGCAGTAAAGTCCCTGGAAGGCGTAGACAAGGAAAGCGTGAAGGTGTTGTTCAACTCAGGCAAAGTGAAATTTGACTTCGACGATGAAAAAATAACGATTGACAAGGTAGAAAACGCAATCACCGCGCTCGGTTATGAAGTAGTCAAGTCCCAGGTAAAACCCGCATAAACAGGTTTTAGATATCAGCAGAGATCTATTCCTGATTTGACTATTTTATAGAGCAAAAGACCGCCCGTGAGCCGTATGAACGGTTCCCGGGCGGCCTTTTCACAACATCACAACATCCCTATTCTTTCTCGTCATCATCCAGGTCTATGCAGCCTTTCGGGAATTCAGGTGCACAAACCGTCTGTTCCGTACTTTTTGTCAATGACTTGTGATCTATCCCGTTGTTCACGGGGATTTCTTTTCCATGTACTCTCTTTTCGGACATCGGATTTCCTCCTTTGAATCATGATCAAAGATGTGTTATCAATGGTTGAAAAATCTATTGCTTAACGATGATTGAAAATGTATCGTCAAATTCATATCAATATAGTATGAAATACTGTACTTTGAATATAAACCAAATAAACGTTGATGTCAAGTAAATTATGTCAGAATATTCGCAGTTTTATGTGTATTTGCTTTTGTAATTTTCTCTCTTATGACGTTTCTGAAAATTCAAACCTGGAATACGACGGAATAATTATTGATTATAGAAATTTAAAGTTTGAAGCTTGATACTGATGCATTATTTATGATAAGATTATTAATGACTGTAACTATATATTGTATAAAGTACGATATAATTCGATTCTATTAGTGCTAAGCCGGGAGGACACTGTATTGGGTGAAGATCATAACAGCGGTAAACCGAAAAGGAACGACACATTGCGCTCTCTGGCCCAGATTTCGAATATCGGGATTACTATGTCTGTAACGGTATTGCTTGGTGTTTTCTTGGGAAAGTTTTTGGACAGTTTATTGAACACCTCACCATGGCTGCTATTGGTCTTTTCGTTATTGGGCGCGGGCGCAGCGATCAAATCGTTGTACGACTCTTCCAAAGGGAAAAAGTAAGGGCATCGCAATTAAAAAGGAAAGGTTCAAATATAAATATGAAAATGTCTGATTTGGCTAAGAAAGTGTCTGTAACGATACTGATAATATCATCGATATGTGTTGTGGGTTCGGTCATCTATTATAGGTCGATCAAGTTCCTGTCGTTTTTGCTCGGAGCGCTGTTAGGTTCGGCTGTGAGCATAGCCAAGATTTTTATGCTTGAGCGTTCGGTAGATAAGACACTGAAAATGGATAAGAAGAGTGCAGGCGGTTATGTCATAGTCCAATATTTTCTGCGGCTTCTTCTTACCGGTGCTGTATTGGTCCTGGGGGCCGTCGTCCCGCAAATCAACCTTTGGGGTGTTGTGGCAGGCGTTTTTGCATACCCGGTTTCCCTATACATTGCAAGGATCGCATTCAGGATATGATCATTTTGCTTGAAAGCTGCGGACAGAGGTGGTGACATACATTGGATTTGAACATAAAAAACCTTTGGGTAATAAATATAGGCGGCGTTGAAGTCTGGATAACGGAAACCATTTTCAACACCTGGATAATAATGCTGCTGCTAATAGTGATCGCAGTCATCGCGCGTATAAAAATGCGCAGTTTTGACGAGATCCCGAAAGGATTCCAGAACCTTGCGGAAGCTGCCGTTGAAATATTCGACAAGTTTGCCCGTGATACAGTGGGCGAAAAGCTTTCCTATATAGCACCCTGGTTTTTCATGGTATTTGCTTACATACTGACTTCCAGCCTGCTCAGTGTTGCCGGCTTGAGGGCTCCGACAGCCGACTGGGCAACCACCTTTGCTCTTTCCCTGGTCACCTTTGTTTTGATGATCGCCATGGGATTGAGGCATCGCAAAGGAGAATACCTGAAGAGCTTTTTC
>JAAYMG010000334.1 GCA_012521525.1 Clostridiales bacterium
CCATGTAGGCAGTTCTTGTGTAGTAAAACTGAGCTCCTGTATTTTCGGGATCGAGGTGCTCCGCACCTGCGACCCATCCGTCCTCAGCCCTCAAAGCTTCTTCGGCTTTTACCGCATCCTCCGCTCCTATTATAAGCGAATAGACGCGGTCCGCCTTCTCCGTTACCGCTGCCAGAGCCTTACTCCTGCTGCCCGCTGTGAAAATGCCCTTGACACTGACATTCGTAAGCGCCAAAAATGCGACGGCGATTATAGATATGATGAGTATACAGATTATTACTTCGACGAAAGTCAAGCCTTCACTGCATGATAAGCGGTGCTTCATCCTTTTTTCCATATCCCGTTTACCCGCCAGTTTGTTCTTTCGTCCTCGGTAGGCTCGATAAAGACAGGGAGGTCGTCCACACGCATCTCCTCATATCTCAGGGTGCCGCTGGTTGCGGAAAACGTATCTGCGATAATACCGCCTATGATATGGACCCCGCCGTCCATTTTTACGGCGGCATTCGGTGCAAAAATCAACGCCCCGTCAAGGTTTGAGCCGCCCGACACATTTACCGTCTTTCCGCCGGTCACTATGCAGCCGCCGTATCTCGCCCCGCCGGTAACCGATATCGAAGCACGCGTATCAGGTGCAATTATGTGGCCGTTGAGCCTGGCCCCTCCCATGATCTCGACTTTTTTCCCCGCGGTAATGACGTTGCCGTCAAGAATCGATCCGCCGTAAACGGAAAACTCGGCATCGGTATTGCTCAAGTACATATCACCGGTCAGTTTTGCGGCGGCTATTTCGGTTTTCTTCCCGTTTGAGAATATGTCAGTCCTGATATCTCCGGTCAGGGACCTGTTGCCGGAATATTTAATGTTTGCGTTTTGATTGAGCGCAAACAGGGTCCCGTCATGTGACAGGCCGTTGAATGTTATACTTTTCCCGCCGACAATGATATCACCGCTGATATCGGTCGGGTAACCTGTATCAAGGCTCGCGTCAGGGGCAAAAATCGTCGCAGCGATCGCCGAACCGCTTCCCAGGCTGATTTCTTTACCTGCATAGTATATGGTCAGGCGCTCGCTGTCTCCGTTTGCATTGATCATAGTCCGCGAGCCCCTGTCAAGGCCGCTGTTGACTACCAGAAGCAAGTTCCCCGTCCCATCGATCCGGAGCGTTCCCGACGACTCAAACTTGTCCACGACGACTGCCGCATCGCCGCTGAGGCTAAGCGTCAGGACATCGTTCCAGCCGAGGGAAATCCGCCTGAAGCCTTGTATCGTCCCCGGAGCAACGTTCACGACTCCGCCGGTCAGAACACTGTCAGACCACACGACTGATGAATCGTCCGGGAGTCCGGGTATTTCGGGAATATTCGGGGCTCCGGGCAAAGCAGGTACGGCCGGCATCCTGATTTCGTTGCCGAAGTGTATTTCCTCCCAGTCCGCATCCCTGTTCTGCGGATACTCGACCTCCGCTTCCGGCCCGAGATAAAGTATGCCGGGGCCTCCGTCATCAGATACTATCCTTGACGAGTAGTTAAATAGAACGGGCCCTTTGTTCGTTCCGGCCTGGCCTATGATGTACGGACTTCCGCTCCCGAGGTCTATTGTCGAGCTCACAAAAAGGACATAGTTTGTTGTACCGTCTTTTGATATGACCGCGGGGATATCGCTCCCGATAGTGTCACTTCCGCCTTCAACGCTCCTGATGATATCTGTCATCGATATAATGAACTGGATATTGGTTGCCGTCTTCTCTTTTCCTGAGCCGCCGCTAATTCCCGTGGCGTTGACGGTAAAAACGGTTTCATCTTTTTCTTCGTCGTTTTCAATATTAATGGTAAACGCGAAATCGTAGGCTTCGCTTCCGTCCGGGTTATACATAGGACTTGTGCTCAGCTGCGGGTTGCCCAGCTTGCCGTAGTATGTATCATCGGTTTCAAATCTGTCTTCGACATCAACGAGTATAAGCCCCATGGCTATTTCGACGGCTGATCTTGCATTGTAGTATGCCTTGGATTCCATCTCGCTTGTCTGGGATGCCCTGATCCCCGCCGCCGAGGTCTGCCACAGGATGATACCGGCGGCAGCGATAACAGTTGCGAGGAAAATTACGTAAATGAGCGCAACTCCTCTATTTGATTTTAAGTACGTAAGCAGGGATTTTTTCATGAAACTCCTCTCGTTTCTCTACACAATTACCCTGAGTATCTCTTCGACGGATGTGATGCCCTGCCTGACTTTGTTCAGACCGTCGGCGCGCATCGTTATCATGCCGTCATCCTCAGCGGTGCTCTGAATGGCCGCCAATGAGGCGTCCCGAATGACCAGCTTCCTGATATTTTCTGTGACCGTTAAAAGTTCAAAAATACCCGTCCTTCCTAAGTAACCGGTGTTATTGCAGTGGATGCATCCGACGGGCTTGAATATAGTAACCGAATCTTCTTCCGGAGCAAGCGGAAAGTCCGGAACAAGTTCCGCTATTTCTTTCCCTGATAAGTGATACGGCTGTTTGCAGCGCGGGCACAGGACACGGACCAGCCTCTGCGCCAATACGCCCGCAAGGGACGAAGAAATAAGGTAAGGCTCCACTCCCATTTCGATCAGTCGTATGACACTGCTTGCCGCATTGTTCGTGTGGAGAGTGGACAGGACCAGGTGTCCCGTGAGTGCTGACTCGACAGCGATTTTTGCCGTTTCCGCGTCCCTTATCTCACCGACCATGATGATATCGGGGTCGTTTCGCAGGATGGACCTGAGACCGGACGCGAAGGTCATCCCGGCCTTCTCGTTCATCTGGATCTGGTTTATCCCGACGATCCTGCGCTCAATCGGGTCCTCAAGCGTGATAATATTTTTATCGGGTGTGTTCAACTCCTTGAGCATGGCGTAAAGTGTCGTGCTCTTTCCGCTTCCGGTGGGACCGGTCACGAGGATGAAACCGTAAGGAAGCTTCATCATTTTTTCGTATGTCTCGAACGACTGCTGCGGAAAGCCCAGCTCCCGGATGTTGAATATCTTCTCGTCCCTCGGCAGCATCCTGATCGTCAGGGACTCCCCGTATGCCGAAGGCAGAGTGGCAATTCGGATATCGACATTCTTATCTTCTATTCGGACTGTCGCACGCCCGTCCTGGGGGACCCGCTTCTCGGAAATGTCCATACCCCCAAGGACCTTGATCCTGGATGTGATTGCCGCGTGCATGCGCATGGGCTGAGTCATCATCTCGTGCAGAACGCCGTCTATGCGGTACCGGACTCTCATGTTTTTTTCCTGGGACTCAATGTGTATGTCGCTTGCGTTCGTTCTGAGGGCCGCGCTTAAAATCTGATTGACCATTTGCACTGCCGGCGGGTCGACCGATTCGGATATCGCAACGACTTCTTCCTGTACCGGGGGCTCGGGCACCTCTTCAACCGGGGCATCAAGCTTAAGGTTGATCAGGTTGTTGAGAACTGATTCGATCTCTGTGTCCGACACGACTATGGGCCTGATAACGAGCCCGGTGAGCAGCCCCAAATCATCAATTGCAACAACGTCGTTGGGGTTCTCCATTGCGACATACAGCTCGTTTCCCCTGACCGATATTGGGACCGCCCTGTACTTCAAAGCGGCCTCGGTGCCGATCAGAGAGACGGCCCCGGGGTCTATTTCCACGTCGTTGAGGGACATGAAGTCAAAACCGGTCTTTGTCGCGAGCGCCCGGGCGATCTCTTCCTCTTTGCAGTAGCCCTTGTTTACGAGTATCGTACCGAGCTTTTCGCGGGTCTGCTTCTGGATCTCCAGCGCTTCGTCGACTTGTTCCGGAGTTACTATTCCTTCCCTTACCAACAAATGTCCCAGCGATAACCTACCGTCAGCCATTATTAAGAAAGCCTTCCTTTGTTATGTAGTGATGTAACTGAACGCGCTTGCATTGACAACAACTTCGAGAGTACCCGAATCTTCGTTTACCGAGATTGTGAAACCCGTCAGCAAGATATACCTGTCAGACTCCTGAAGCTGTTGCAGGATTTGAACCAACGTTTCGTAGTCGGTCACCATATAGATCGTGAAAGGCATTTCGATATAGCCGTTATTCTCCTCGCGGGAATGGAATTTTATATCGACCACATATCCGGATGTATTTTCAAAAACACCGTTTATAACTGAGATCAGCCCGGCTTCATCAGGCTCCGAAGGCATCCGGGCACGCATTTTCTCCTCGAAATCCGAATCGGAATTTTCCTCGCGCTGCTTCCGGATGGCGGAGAGCTCGGACAAAAGAGTGCGATTCCTCTGCTCTTCGGCCAGAGTCTTGTCCAGCAGCGTATCGTAATCCTCCCACTGCCGATAGCCAAGGAACCAGCATACGGCAACGACTATGACCATAACGATTATGATCACGGCTTTTGCGTCCAGATACTCATTTATGTCTTTCACCAGTGCCCGCCCCCTTTCGGATCAAATATCGGATACAGCATCTCAAGGATTGGTTATGGAAACCCTGAACTCAAACCGGATCCGGTCCGAAGGCCCGGTGCTGTCCTCCCTTTCAGGGCTGCCCGTTGAGTTGATATCTCCCGCTGTCAAATACGAAAAAGTCACCTTGTCCAGACCGTCGATTTCACCCAATGCGGTAACCCATCCGGTTATCGACTCGTACCTTTCCGCGCTTGCCTGGATCACACACGCCCTTTCATCGCCCGAGCCTGACATGGACAAGCTGGATATAAGCACGTCATCAGGGGCACTGTTGCAGATCAGGACAAGATATTTGACATAATCGATCCCGGAGTCCTCGATACGGTCGATGATCAGGTCGATCTCGGTCGCATAAGCCATTGGGGATTCGGGGTCGCTCATTTTCCGTATAGTATCAGCCAGGTTAGCATTTGCCCGCGACATCGAGTCGAGCTGTTGGGCCTGCCTGACTCCGAGTTCGACGAAAAGCCTGTAGATCAATATGACCACAACAAGCAGGATAATAAGACCGTAAATGACACGGTTTTTGATCTTCTGGTTCTTCTTGTTTTTTATATAGGCTTGCGGGAGTAAATTGACCTTGTACATAGCTTCATCCCGTTATCAGTTATTGTTCAGCGCAAGCGATATGCAGGAATCGAACTCTTCGGGAGGAGAACTGCCCCGCCTTGCGTCCGGTTCGAAGAGCCTGAGGAACTCCACGCTGGAATGCAGCTCACTGTCGATATCGGAAGATAAATACCTATGCAAGGCAGACCCTCCGGTTATGTATATGTAATTCACTTCACGTCTGTTTTGTACGCGATAGTAATTGATAGTCGCGTTTATGTTTCGTATGATGTCGTTCCGCATCGCCTCAATATTGCTCAGGAAGAGGGTCTCCCCTCCCGTTGCTGCTTTAAGCAGCGATATCACTTCCGAGTTCAGGTTCAGATACCTCAGAAAAGCGATGGAACGATTCTCGAATACTATATGGTAAACACTCTTCTTCCCGATCCGTACAGCCATAAAATCGGGCCTGTCGATTCGGCTGAGCACGGCATTTGCATAGGCGACCTGACTCGGCATGATCGCATTTACAGATAAGGAAGAGGCCTTTGTTACGTCCAGAATCCGCTGAATCGATTTCTTGTTCACGGCACACAGCAGCACATTTACCCTGCTGCCGTCCTCATCCTCGGATTCGCCCACCGTTACGTAGTCCAGCTCCAGCTCGGACACAGGCACCGGGATATGTTCCTGCGCATTCAACAGCACGAGGCCTCGCTGCTTGCCTTCGTCGACCTTAGGAAACGAGGCGAAGCGCAATATGGTAGTCTGGTTGTCGAGCCCGAACACGGCTTTCCTTGCGGTAAAGCCAGCGTCATTATACATATTAACGAATGCATCCTCAAACGCGTCCTCGTCGACGACCACTCCTTCGTTCAGGACCGAGCGGTCAAGCTCAGCGGTGTAATACCTGGATATATAAAACCGGTTCTTTCCGATCAAATTCAGTTCAACGGCGTGCAGGTCGTCTCTGCCGATCTCGATTCCCAATACCTTTTTGTTCCCAAACATAAGCACCCTCTGCAAATCAAGAATAGGCAAGCACCGATGTAAACATCGGCAGATACAACGCTATCAGCATACCGCCAACCAGCACCCCGACAAGGATCAGCAGTATCGGCTCCATGGTCGTTCCGAGGTTTTTTGACTCCGCATCTATCTCATCGTCAAAAAACTCCGAGATCTTGTCGAGCATGTCTGGCAGGTTTCCTGACTCCTCCCCGACGGCTATCATCTCTGTCACCATCGGCGGAAAAACCCCGCTCGTCAAAAGCGGTGCGGAGATAGTCCTGCCGATCTCTATTTCA
>JAAYMG010000335.1 GCA_012521525.1 Clostridiales bacterium
CGTGAAGCAGAGCAGCGCGAAAGCAATAAGGAAACTTCAGTACATGGGGATCGAAGTTGCCATGATCACCGGCGACAACCGCAAAACCGCAGCGGCTATTGCTAAGCAAGTTGGCATCGACAGGGTGCTCGCAGAGGTGCTCCCGCAGGACAAATCCAATGAGGTCAAAAAGCTTCAGGCCGAAGGCAAAAAGGTGGCCATGGTCGGTGACGGCATCAACGACGCTCCTGCCCTCGCACAGGCCGATATCGGCATTGCGATCGGCTCTGGTACGGATGTCGCCATGGAATCGGCCGATATAGTCCTCATGAGAAGCGATCTTATGGATGTTCCGACTGCTATACAGCTAAGCAAAAACACTATTCGCAATATAAAACAGAACCTTTTCTGGGCGTTCGGATATAACGTCGCCGGGATCCCGATCGCGGCCGGTGTTCTCTACCTCTTTGGCGGACCGCTTCTCAGCCCGATATTTGCAGCAGCCGCAATGTCTCTCAGCTCAGTTTCCGTATTGACGAACGCGTTAAGGCTGAAGAGATTCAAGCCTTACAACTGATCCGCTCCGATTGTCTCACAAGCATTACAGCGGATGATCGAACTAAAGTCTACAAAAGCATATCATTCCCGGACACGCAGCAGCAACGACAAATTAGGCGTATGAGAACTGCTGTCTAAAATAGTAAATCAAGTCTGCATTATTAGCCTTCTACCGCAAAAGAGATTGAAAATCCGGGATATGGCTTGATATAATTTAAATAGGGTGCGTACAAGATTCCTGTTTCCATTGAGTGTACGCACCTGATTTTCTAAGGCCGGTGGTTGGAATGAACGTGCATAGCGGGCAAACCAGAAAAATCCTCGTCGTTGACGATGAGTTGAAGATACTCGAAGTTGTGAGGGCACTCCTCGAAAGCAAGGGCTACGAGGTATACACCGCCGAAAATGCGGATGAGGCTTTCGAAATATTCAGCAAAGAGCAAATATCCCTGATCATACTCGATTTGATGCTTCCCGGAATGTCGGGAGAGGAAATCTGCAGGACGATCAGGAAAAAGTCCAGGGTCCCGATCATCATGCTTACAGCCAAGGCAGAAGAAGCCGATATGCTGGAGGGACTCGGTATCGGCGCGGACGACTACATTACGAAGCCATTCAGTCTCAAAGCTCTGCATGCAAGGGTCGAAGCCGTACTGCGCAGGTCGAGCGACGATTTGCTGTTCAGCAAATGCTCATTCAACAACGGCGAGCTTGAGATCGACTTTGAAAGCCGTGTCGTCAGGAAAAACGGGAAAGATATCAAGCTTACTCCCAATGAATTCAGGATCCTGAAGGCCCTCATAAAGTATCCGAACAAGGTCTTCACTCGCGAAGAGCTTATAAACATGGCTTTGGGAGAAGATTTCGACGGTTATGACAGAGCCATCGACAGCCACATCAAAAACATACGTCAGAAAATAGAAAATGACCCCAGGAACCCGGCATATTTGCTGACAGTCCATGGCGTAGGATATAAATTCGGAGGAAACTAAAATGTACAGCTTGAAAACCAGGCTAATCTTCTCCATTGTCTTGATCGTATTAGTAACAGTGGGCGTGATAAGTTTTTGGGCTAACGAATTGATCGGCGATCAATTCAACAACTACATCATAAGGCAGCAGGACCTCAAGAAGAGCGAAATCGTTTCCTCTTTGAGCCGGCAATACGATAAAAATTCAGGTACCTGGAACATCGATTCAATACATTCGATCGGTATGCTTGCACTTTATGAGGGATATATCATAAAAGTCTATGACATAGACAACGAACCGGTCTGGGATGCGCAAAAACATGATATGAGCCTCTGCTCCCAGGTCATAGAAGACATAACAAAACGGATGGAAGAAAGGCACCCGCTGACGAACGGGGAGTTCACCTCGAGGACATTCGATCTTACAAACGGCGGGGAAACCATAGGTTATGTCAGCATTAGTTATTTCGGACCGTATTTTTTGAATGAAAATGATTTCAGATTTCTCGATGCCCTGAATATCGTCCTGGCTTCGATCGGATTTCTCGCAGTTCTTTTGTCCGTTCTGATCGGGTTCGTGCTGGCGAAGAGGATCAGCCGGCCGATCCTTGAAACGGTCGATGTTGCAATGAAGATCGCAAACGGAAGCTATGGGGAAAGGATCTATAATAAAACCGATACAAAAGAAATCGACACACTCATAAAATCTATCAACCACCTTGCCTATTCTTTGGAAAGCCAGGAAAGCCTTAGGAAAAGGATGACCGAGGACATCTCCCACGAACTCAGGACTCCGATCGCCATACTGCAGTCTCATATCGAAGCCATGATCGACGGTGTCTGGGAACCGACCAGGGAGCGGCTTGAAAGCTGCAACGACGAAGTAAAGCGGTTAGGAAACCTGGTAAGTGACCTTGAAAAGCTTCAAAAAATGGATAGCGAAGACCTGGAGTTGAAAAAGTCAGAAGTCGATCTTTCAGACATCCTGCATAAGGCTGTAAAAAAATTCGATGTCTCGATGAAAGAAAAGGGTCTCACTGTCTCGATCAGCGGCGCTTGCCCCGATGTATTTGCGGATTCGGAAAGGATAAGCCAGGTTGCGATCAACCTGATTTCAAACGCGGTGAAATACTCCAAAGAAGGCGGCAGGATAAGCATCGAAATTTTCGAGACAAAAGATTCGGCAGGATTCAGTATTGCAGACAACGGCGCCGGCATCCCTGAAAATGAGCTTCCGTTCATCTTTGAACGTTTTTACAGGGCGGACAGATCCAGAAACAGAAATACCGGCGGTTCGGGACTCGGGCTCGCAATAGCCAGGTCGATCGTTGAAGCGCATGGCGGCAGTTTAACTGTTGAGAGCAAAATCAATAAAGGCAGTACCTTTGTAGTGATGCTGCCTAAAAATAGCATATGATCTACTTATTTAGTACAATGGGATAAGTGGCTCAAAGCCGCGATTCCATACATATTCTGGGACCGGACGAACTTTGGATCGATCGTCCGGTCCCTGTTGCAATATGCCCGCTATAGTAAAAGATTCAACCTGTTTTTGTCCCCTCGAATTTCATGGACATAATGCCCATCTTCATCGTGCCGGACATAGTGTTTTCATCAAAGTTTCCTTTGACGGTTACAGTTGACCTGCCAAGAATATTTACTTCCGCTTTGATTTCAAATTCGTTTCCTCTGACTCTTCCGTCGCGGATCTCTACGGTATTGCCTTCTACGGTCACTGTTCCCGTCACCTTTTCACCCTGGGTCCTCAGCACAACTACGCCATCATACTTTTTCATCAAAGATCTGGCTGTTACTTTCCAGGTTCCGTCAAGGGCCATGTACTCTTACCTTCTTTCTATAATATAGTTGCATTGTTATGTTCATAATAGGATATTGCTTGTAATGTCATGCTTGTAATGTCATAAAGAGTTATTGCTTGCCATATAAAATGCCAGTTTCAAATCACGATCTGACTTGGCGGACTTTAGTGCAAAATACACCGGATTATATTATATGCCGGAGTCCGGGACCTTACAGCATGCCCATGAGGCGGAAATCCATGATATATATAGAGATCAGGATGTGTAATAAAAGGTTGGGATCCAGATAAGCTGAATCTCAACCTTATCTTTAAGTATTGTGGTCAGCTCAGCGTACACCGTCAACGAGGACTTGCCTGATAACATTATACAGTTTAAATCCTCTTGCTGTAGATCTCAAGATTATTGCTGTTGACTTCATATGTACCCGTATCAATGTATTTTGTGACCGGCTTACCCTGGAATATATCAACCAGATAGTCAAGCGCCATCGACCCCCAGGAAAATGCCCGCTGTGCGATAGCAGCTTTGATAAACCCGGACTTTATAAGTTCAGAAATGTCCCTGGTCAGGTCAACTGTCAGCACGATGATATCTGAACGGTTTTTCTTCACATATTCGCCGTAAGCGATACCCCAATCCACGTTCGTTGCATATACCAGCCGCACATCGGGATGTTCCCTCCTGATCGACTCCATCAGCTTGTTGACTTCTGCCTCTGTCGGATTGCTGGATATGTATTTTTTATGCACTTTTATGTTTGAATTTCTTGAAAGCTCGTCTATGAAACCCTCCGCGCGCTTTTCAATAGAACTTATCTTTACATCCGACCAAAGCCCGACAACTACCTCTCCCCTGTCATTCAAAAGCTGTCTTGCAGTCCGGGCTGCATTTTTGCCCAACTCTATGCCGTTGGTCTCGATCAATGTCTCATAAGGGACACCTTCCAGCGCGGAGTTTATGAAAATGATCTTTATTCCCTTATTTGCAGCTTCCAGAAGTATGTTCCTGATTTCCGGGCTGTCGATCGGACTGATGACGATCGCGTCATACCCGCCGTCCACATATCCCCTCAATGCGGTCAGCATCTCATCCGCGCCATGTTCCCTTGTTTTGGGGGCAAAGAAGTCAACATCGTAGTTCAAAGCCTTAGCGGTCTTTCGCGTTTCTTTGGTCGTGGGGTTCCAGAATTCGTTTTCGACATCATATATGACCGCTACTTTTCTTTTTCTGCTCTCTTCATTGTTCGTGCGGATCCTGGATATATTGCCTGAAATGCCTTCAACTTTGTTATACAGGTCCTGGGCCATCCGGAACATTATATTCGCCGTGTTGTTCTGACCGATCGCAAGCGACGAAACTTCGGCAGTCATGGCAGAGGACTGTTGTATCACCCCTGTTATGTTGTGGAAGGCCGAAATCAGTTTCTCCTTCTCCTGCGTCAGCATTATTACGTCCTGGTTGATCTCATTCTGACTGCGGATAAAGCCGTCGATATAGTTATTTATCTTTGAAAACGCGTCGATCACTTCGCTGACGACCTTGGTCTGATGGTCATATGTCTCTCTCGACCCGTCGACCGCATTCTTCAGGTGATCGAGCTGCTGCATTATCTCGTCAATATTGCTGCTGATGACAAGGTTCGCGTTTTGGCTTTCCTGGGCAAGCTTGCGTATTTCACTGGCAACGACCGCGAAACCTTTACCGGCTTCCCCCGCTCTCGCCGCTTCTATGGAAGCGTTGAGAGACAGAAGGTTTGTCTGGCTGGCTATGCTGTCAAGCTGTTTAGTGATGTCAGTAATTTTGCTCGTCTTCTCCAGAAGAGCATATATTTCGTTGATGATCGCAAGATTTGATTCGTAGTTTTCCTTCTGGCTTGACGACAGGTTCTGAACGATAGTCCTTCCGTACTCGCTGATATCTCCCATCTCCCGGGCCAGCTGCGTCATTTCTTTCGACTTTTCACCCATGTACATGATCTTGTCGGACAACTCGTCTGCTATATCCTGACACCTGCCCATGTCCTCCAGCTGGCTCTGACTGCCCGTCGCAATATATTCTGCGGCCGTTCTGACATTCTCCGAAGAATCAAGCATGTCCTCGATTATTCCTGCCAGCTGGTCGGAAATGACTTTGATGTCCCTGAAATCCCTGACAAAATCATTGAAGAACCTGCTGTAATCCCTCATCAGCTTTCCGCGTTTCCCTGCAGCACCCGCAGAATCATAATCCCCCGAAAAATCCCAATCCAACAGCCTGTTGATTACTCCTGCTTTCTTTCCCATCATATACCCTCCCGAGTTATTAAGTGCTAATGATGTGCGCTTAAAGAAGTGAACGATCGCCGGTTACATATGAGTACAGTAATACCAAGCCTAATTTATATAATATCACAAAACATTTGACATTAACAGATATATTTTAACAAAATATTACATTTTTCATCCGCCGGTTAAATAATATTGGTAAAGTATCAGCAAATCTTCAGCGGATGAAAAATGAGCACAATAGCGGTTTATATCAAAGTATCCCGGTCGGGTGTGACTATATATCTATCCATGTTCCTAACTTATAAGCAGCTTTGCCTTGTTCCAGATTTTCCTCGCGCTTGCGACATTGCTGCAGACTTCTTTCAGAAGCAGCACTGCCTCCCTTTTTTTCCTGCTTCCCTCATCCAGCCTTTCGGCGATTTTTCTGAGAAAAGGCCGCAAGCTTCTGAACTGTGTCATATAGATCAGCGCGCTCCACAATCTGGCTTCATCAAGTTTGCCGGAGCCGACTCCCCAATAAATGTCATACTGTTCCTGTATCGAACCGTACATCTTCCTTTCCATATAGTCATGTGAAAAGAGCCCTTCGGATATGGCCATATCCACGATGTCAGTTCCCGGCAGGAAATATAGCCCGTGCAAGTTGAGATCGAAGGGGGGCTCCAGCTTAAGGCACAGTTCAAATGTCTCCTTCAGATCGTCAACAGACTCAAACGGGTGCTGAAGGATGAAATCATAGCTTACGACCGGAACTTTACATTTCGAAATGATCCTGCTTGCATCGATGATCTGCTCCTGTGTTTCGGCCCTGTGGAAGATTTCCTTCCGCACACGTGCTGAGCCGCTTTGGATCCCGACCACGATATGGTATAATCCCGCATCAACAAGGTTCTTTATCGTTTCCTCGCCGATCCTCAAAGGGTGTCCCCAGATAGTGAACGGGATGCCGACCTCCTTCCTGTAACGAACCTTGAATTCTTCGATCCAGTCAATATCGTCCGTGAATATTTCATCCCAGAAATGTATCAGCTTCAACCGCTTTATCTTTTCTTTTGCTTCCTTCAATTCCTGCATTACATTGTCCACGCTTCTGAAACGCACAAACTTCCCCTTGCCAACATACAATCGCTTCAGGTTTATAGAACTGCAGTATGAGCAGGCAAAGGGACACCCTCTGGAAGCAGTCGTTTCATATGTCAGCGAGTTTATTATCGGGTCCTTTTCAGTAAGTTTATCGCTGTTTATGAAGTACACATTGTCCTGGCCTATCCCGGGATAACCCAGGCTGTCCAGGTCCTGTATGAGCGGCCTGAGCGGATTGATGATCACCGTATCATTCTTTCTGTAAGCAAGGTTCTGAACGTCGGAAGGGTCCCTTCCCGCAATCAGCGCATCCAGCAATTCGACAATTGCTTCTTCCCCTTCACCTCGTATAACATAGTCCGCATGCTCAAGACATCTTTCAGGAAATAAGGTGCAATATACCCCGCCCCAGATAACGGGACATGAAGATGCCTTTCTTATATGATCATTTACCTTTATGATCTCCCGCAGATAAAGGGAAGACATCACGCTCAGCGCGATACAGCCGGGATCGATTTTGCTTATCAGCTGTTTTAGTAAGCTGAGTTCGGTGTCGCTTACCTCGCTGGGCTTTTTGCTGTTGTATCCTTTAAGGAACAGCACGTGGGGATCGTATCCGGCTCTTTTCAATGTCTCGGATATATATTTGACTCCAAGTGCTTTTTGGTTGTAAAAAGCGATAAGCAAGATCCTTTTGTTCATATTTCCTCCCGAATGGCTTACTAATTCAGTTTTGTCCAATCTGAGAGGAATTAAACAGGGTCTGCCCTTTAACGGGCATATTTGGGTTGACATACCTGTTTTTCGATGCAATAATTGTTCCAATATGACTTTTTCTCATTATAAAAAAAGACCAGCTAATTAAAGTCAAGAGCTTTTTTTGAAAAATAAAAGAATTTTTCAAAAAACACATGAGCTAAAAAAGGCATGACAACAAGACCACCCAGGTGAAGTAGACATAAAATAGCTGGTC
>JAAYMG010000336.1 GCA_012521525.1 Clostridiales bacterium
AAAAAACAGCTCGCCCAATTTGTTAAATTCAGCAATTAAGTATTGCAATTTGCACAAAGATGTAGTAGACTATCTATGGAAGATGACAACGGTCGTGCGGTCCCCGTAAGTTTTGTTGAGCAAACTGACCAAGTCGCACGCCGCAGTTAGACTACAAGGAGGCTAGTTATGACCTGGAAAGCAATCAAGCGCGACTTCAAGATGAATTGGCAGATTTATCTGTTGGCGATACCAATGATTGCGTATTTTATAACATTCAGCTACATACCAATGGCTGGTATCGTTATGGCATTTCAGCGCTTCAATCCGAGACTCGGGTATTTCAGAAGCCCGTGGATAGGTCTCCAGAACTTTAAGGACTTCTTCGGAAGCTACTATTTCTGGCGCCTTATCCGGAACACATTCCTGATCAGTTTCTATAACCTGCTTTTTGCCTTCCCGGCACCCATTATTTTTGCACTTCTGCTCAACGAAGTCAAAAACCGTTATTTCAAGAAGACTGTTCAGACTATCAGCTACATGCCGCACTTCATTTCGATGGTCGTTATCGCAGGTCTCATCCGTGACTTCACCGATACTGACGGACTGATAACGATGATCGTTGTAGCATTGGGCGGACAGCAGAGGAACCTGTTGTCAGACCCGAAACTGTTCCGGACCATATATGTCGGCTCGGAAATCTGGCAGGGAATCGGGTTCAACAGTATCATCTACCTCGCCGCATTGTCCAGCGTAGACCAGGAACTCTACGAAGCGGCTATCATCGACGGAGCCGGCAGATGGAGGCAAACCTGGCATATCACGCTTCCCGGCATCGCTCCTACCATCATAATCATGCTCATCCTCCGTATGGGAAGCCTGTTCAGCGTTGGATTTGAGAAGATAATCCTTCTCTACACTCCGATGACTTACGAGACTGCTGACGTTATTTCAAGCTTTACATACAGAAAGGGACTCTTGGAAAACAACTACGGTTACAGTACGGCAGTCGGACTTTTCAACTCGGTCATCAACTTTGCGATGCTGCTGTTTGCCAACTTCCTGAGCCGCAAATACAGCGAGACCAGTCTGTTCTAAGGGGGTGCGACAAAATGGTACAAAAGAAGACATTTGGCAGAATCATATTCGAGATCATAAACACAGTCCTGCTTATAGGCATAGCGCTGGCATGTGTAATGCCGCTGCTGCACGTCCTGTTTTCTTCGCTGTCCGACCCGAAGGCTCTCGCGCGTAACGAAGGCGTTGTCCTGTGGCCTCTCGGAGAAGCGACACTGAAAGGCTATCAGTTGGTCTTCAGGAACCCCAACATCGTCCAGGGATACGGCAACACTATTTTCTATGTTACCACCGCCACTCTGTTGGGTACATTTATGTGCTCCCTTTGCGGATACATCCTTTCCAGAAGCGGACTTATGTGGAAAGGCATCCTGATGTTCTTCGTGACCTTCACGATGATGTTCAGCGGCGGTCTGATCCCGTTCTACATGGTTGTCAGAAACCTTGGCTGGATAGACAAACGTATAGCATTGATCGTACCTGGGTGTATTTCGGTCTTCAACGTCATTATCATGCGAACATCATTCATGAGCATACCCGCCAGCCTTGAAGAGTCGGCAAAACTTGACGGCGCCGGACACATGACGATCCTGTTCAAGATCATTCTTCCGCTGTCAAAGGCAGTCGTTGCGGTTATAGTCCTCTTCATCGCAGTCGGTCAGTGGAACTCATGGTTCTTCGCAATGATATTCCTCCAGACCCGCGCGCTGTTCCCGCTGCAGCTGATACTGCGCGAGATCCTTGTCCAGAACGACACATCCAAGATCATGGTCGGATCTGATGCGCTCGACCAGATGGACCTTTACAAGCCGCTGGTTCAGTATTGCACGACAATAGTTGCTACGGCACCGATCCTCTGCATTTATCCGTTTGTGCAGAAGTACTTCGTAACCGGTGTCATGATAGGCTCCCTGAAGGGATAATCTATCAAAACATATGCGCGAAAGCGCATTATCTGATAACAGAATCACAGCGCTGAGATAGTATATCTCAGCGCTGTCTGTTTTTGGGACATATACATAATATATACACTTCTGCCTTTTCTTTTACAATAACATATGATATAATCCACATTATTATAGGCAAGAAATATTATTAGTTTTTACCTGAATATGCATCTGAAAGGAATGCTCGAAAATGGCGGATAAAATGACGAAGTCAACTCAGGTATATGGCGCCGGGCAGACAAGCCAGACCGAAAGCGGCGGACGGAAAATAGAGTGGGTGCGCTCTTATATGCCTGTTCTAAATAACATTCGCCAAAGGTTTGCTGAAGAAAAGCCTCTCAAGGGGCTTCGAATAACGATATCCATCCATCTGGAGGCCAAGACGGCTTACCTGGCTACTGTACTACGGGATGCAGGTGCGGACGTTGCAGTGACAGGTTGCAATCCGCTGTCCACCCAGGATGACGTTGCGGAGTATCTGTGCTCATTAGGTTTTTCCGTTTTTGCTAAACACGGTGAAGATATGGACAGTTACAGGCGGCACCTTGTGATGGCCCTGTCACACAGACCCCATCTCTTGATCGACGACGGCGGAGACCTCATGGAACTTCTCCATGGAGAACACAGGGATCTGGGCATCGCATTGATCGGCGGATGCGAGGAGACTACCACCGGGATCTCCAGGCTTCGTTCCCGCCATGCTGCCGGCAAGCTGCTATATCCGATGAT
>JAAYMG010000337.1 GCA_012521525.1 Clostridiales bacterium
AACTACGAAAAAGCCGACTGGCATGGAGTGATGAACTGCGCTGCCCAATTGAGGCTCCCCTATAACCTGGTATCCCAGAAATATATCGAATGCATCGACTATGTAAATGAGATTTGGAATCAGCTCATGATACCGTATAATTTAGGAACGGATGACGAAACATCCGACCTGTCTGACGAGTAAGGCTTACGCATCAAATACTAAAAAATCCAGTCCCCGTGATATGCAAGACGCAGGGAGCGAATTGCAATCACGGGGTTTTCATCTGATATCATCGGAATGACCCGTTCAGTCTCTATCAAACTAAAGGTCTAAATCCAAAAATCTATACTCAAATTACATACTGAAGTTAAGAACCCGAATCAAAAAATCAACAGCTTAACTCAATATCCAAATTAAAAAATATGCAAAACTCAACTGAACTTACCTGTAGGCAAACTTGATTTCGCCGTCTCCATAATACACTTCACAGCGGTAGCGCTCCTCCTGAACGATGATCACTTCTCCGCCAATACTGATTTTTGTTGGCGGGTACATTTGGCGGCATGTCAGGCGTGAGCTCGTATTGTTTGAAATCAGCTCGTCAAGCACCATCAGCCGGCTCCTGCACTCATCCAGGCTTTTGTTTACCTCCGGGTACTCCTTCTGAAGCCTGAGCAATATCTCGCGGTGCTTGTCCGTCAATGCATTCTCCTGTACGCGAGCCTTGATAAAATCCGAATCAAGGTTCAGGTTGTGAAGTTTCCGTTCAAGTTCGCTGATCTGCGACATAAGGCTTTTGCGTTCTTCGATCATTTCCGTAGTCGCGCCCAGCATGATGGTGGTCATGGTGTTCATTCTGTTCCCGATGGTATTGACAGATATGGTTTTGAGTGCCGAACAGACACCGCCTATTATCGAGCTTCTTGCTCCAGTGACATTTATGCTGTTTCCGCTGTAAATGTACGAATGAAGTATATATTCGGTAGAAACCGAACCTCCGGCTTTGACAGTACAGTTTTCAAAGAAACGGCTCGTAACGTCGCCCTTCGCTTCGATGAGGCCCTTGCCCATCCCGTTTATTCCCTGTTTCAACTGGATGTTTCCGCCGGCCGAAATATAGGCCCCCTCGACCATTCCGTATACGGTCACATTACCGCCGGCCTTGACCGAATAACCCTCCAGGACGGATCCCCTGACGATGATGTCACCGACAAACTCGATATTTCCCGTTGAAGCGTCAACATTATTCGGCACTTCATACTGCTGGCGAACAGAAAAACAGTTTTGGGAGTAGACCAGGTTCCCGGTTATCGCAGCAATAAGCTTTGTGCCGTCCTCTGATATGTATGTATTGTCTCCGTTCGGGACCGGGGGCATCGTACCAGGCTTTCCGGCAATCTCCTTTCCAAATATGTCCATTCCCGATACCGGCGGCTCCGGCCCGATGATTTCACAAATGACTGTGCCTTCATTTACCTGGTTTACTATGTCCAGATTTTTGAAATCGACATTTCCTTTCTCGTTTTCCGTAAAGGAAATCTGCTTTGACCTGGGCAGCAGCTCGACTATGCGTCCGTCGGATCCGTTTTTGGCCGGCACCCCGGCCGCAACAATAAATTTCTCCTCATATCTCTTTTCTTCCACCATCTTTGATATGATGCCGAAATTTATGCCGTAAACGATTTTATAAGAGCTCAGCAATCCGAAAACATCATCTGCCGATATGTCTTTCCCGCCGTTCTTCGGACCATGGAGAATAATACTTGCAGACATATTGTCCGGCGCGACTTCCAGCTCAGCCCAGGCATCTGCGGCAGGCTGCACATCGGTCGATTCCTGCAGACTTTCATTTCCTTCAGCATTTACACCGGTCACGATTTCATCTTTAGGCGCACTCGTCACATTTTGAGCAGCCTGCGGCTCAACAATGTCCTGCTCAGATCCAGCGTCACTGTTGCTTAATGGGGCGTCGTCGCTTTCCTTCTGTGTTGCATCCAATTTTTGATCTTGCGTACTTTTCCTCGTAAACAGGTTTTTTATCCAACTCATTTTCGGACCCTCCTATGTCCTTCACTACCACACCCATTCACCGTGATTGGCCGACTTTACGCGAACGCTCCCGTCTTCTGTATAAAAATACAAAGTCCTTCCGTAGTTTTCTCCTACATCCTCTCCCGCTATCGGGATGCGCAGCATTTTCAGGGTTTCCCTGACAGCAGCTACGTTGCGCTGACCTATGTTCGAGATAGAAGACGACGTGATCGCAGCAAACATCTGGGCTCCTCCCGCTATTTTCGCAAGAAGACGTGTTCTGACAGCTCCAAGCTCCTCCATCCTTCGTACCAGTTCAGGAATTGCTGTGTCGGCAAATTTATATGTATCTCCGCTCCTCCTTAACGCATCCTTGCTTGAGGGAAGCATTATATGCGCAAGACCTCCGACACGGGTTACTTTGTCATACAGGCATATCCCAACGCAGGACCCGAGGGCATACGTGACCAGCACATCAGGCGCCGAAGCCACATTGAGATCTGATATTCCAACAGTAACCGTTTTACTCATA